>CAZPEJ010000780.1:0-2611 GCA_964585465.1 uncultured Ardenticatenaceae bacterium | reverse complement strand
TGTGGTTAAAACCCTTCCAGTTGGGACAAGTCTACGATATTTTCCGTTAGGCGGGCGATGTGTTGTAGCAGGGCCAGGCGGTTTTCTCGCACGGCCGTATTTTCATCCATGACCAACACATCTTCAAAGAAACGGGTAATCACGGGTTTCAGTTGCCGCAAGCCGTCCAACAGGGTGTGAATGGTACCGTCGAGTTCGGCCACAATGGATTGGTAAGTGACCAGGAGATGTTGTTCGGCATAAATGGAGAAATCGTTGGGGCGCAGGGGGAGTGGTTCAGGCAAGCTGCGTGTGATACGTACACAACGGGCGTAGGCATCTAGCAGGTCTGCCCAATCGTCGGCACGCATGGTTTCGTTGAGGGCAACGGCCGTATTGAAGGCCGCGTAGGGGTTGTGTCCTTGCTGGCTGAGAACTGCTTTGACAATCGTAGCGGGCAGGCCGTGTTCACGTAATACCCCTTCCAAACGGCCGTTTATAAACTCCATCACCTCGGTCAAAACTGATTCGTTGTATGAAACAGGCAAAAATTCGGCTGCTGCTGCTAAAGCAGTTCGTAAATCAAACGACACCCCGTTATTCATCAAGTTCTCGATCACATGCAGCGCAGCCCGCCGCAAAGCAAACGGGTCATTGGAACCTTTGGGGGCCAGCCCGGCGGCAAACAACCCCACCAGGCTATCCAAACGGTCGGCCAGAGCCAAAGCCATGGCTGGATTTGTCTGGCTGACAGCGTTGTATTGATCCGCAATGGCGGCGGCCACCGCTTCTGGTTCACCACTGCGGCGGGCGTAATGCCCCCCCATGATGCCTTGCAAAGCAGTCATTTCCACCACCATGTGGGTTGCCAGGTCAGCTTTAGACAAGGCAGCAGCCCGTTGGGCAACGGCCGTTTCTTCTTCCGTCAGCCCTAACAAATTAGCAATCACCGGGGTCAACTTTTCCAGCCGATGCACCTTGTCCAACATCGAGCCTAATTCCGCCTGGAACATCAAAGTGCCTAACCGGGGTAGAAAATCAACCAGCTTTTGTTTGCTGTCATTGCCATAGAAAAACTCAGCATCCGCAAAACGGGCGCGGATGACATGTTCGTTCCCCTCAATCACCATATCCAGGTGTTTTTCGTCCCCATTTCGCACCGCAATAAAATAGGGTAACAACTTCTTGCTGCGGGACGAGTAGATGGGAAAGTACCGTTGATGTTTTCGCATCACCGCCACCAACACTTCGGCCGGTAATCTGAGGTATTTTTCGTCAAAATGACCGCGTAGGGAGGTGGGGCGTTCCACTAAATTGGCAACTTCCTCCAACAAACCAAGGTCTTCCGGCATGACCCCATCTTTTTCGGCCGCCAGTTTGGTAGCCACAGACACAATCAGTTCTTGCCGTCGTTGCACATCCAGCACCACCCCGTTTTTTCGCATGGCAACGGGGTAACTGTTGGCTTCTTCTAATTCGATCATAGGGGAGTCATACGGCCGTATTCCCCGGCTGGTGCGCCCACTGGCAACCCCGGCATAACTAAAATGCACCACATCCGGGCCATACAAAGCCGCAATCCAGCGAATCGGCCGACTAAACGGGATGTTGGTACCGTTCCAGCGCATACTTTTTTGGAACTTCAGGCTGCCTATGAGGTTGGGTAATTGTTCGGCTAAGACTTGTACAGTTGGTCGCCCCATTTCGCGCACAACGGCCGATACATACCGTTTATCCCCTTCAGTAACAATTTGTAACTCCGAAACTTCAATCCCTTTGCTGCGCGCAAAACCAACAGCCGCCGGAGTGGCATTGCCCGCCCGATCATAAGCGCGGTCTGCCGGTGGCCCTTTGACCTCGGTCTCCAGGTCGTTTTGCCGCCCCACCAGGCGGTTGACCAGCACAGCCAGGCGGCGAGGGGTGCTAACCACTTCAACGCTGTCATGTTTCAGGCGCAAACTATTTAGCAGTTCGGGAATGAGAACTTTTAGCTGTTTAACGGCCGAATTGATGTCCCCCACCGGCAACTCTTCGCTCCCAATTTCCAGCAGAAATGTTTGTGGGTGTTCCATTTGGGTCAATTGTAATGGGGTTTCTTTTTTGACCGGTTGAATGGGTTGCCACGCGTCCGTAAAAGGGTATTCCAGCCGTTGTCGCTGTTCCAGATATAGTTCAGAAACCTGACGCGCCAGATTTCTCATGCGTCGGAAGTAGTTAGCCCGTTCTGTCACCCCAATGGCTCCCCGTGTATCTAACACATTAAACAGGTGGGAACATTTCAGGTTGTAATCGTGCGCCGGTGTGACCAGTTTGGCCGCCAGACACCGTTTGGCTTCCGCTTCATAGGTGTCATAGATGCGTCGTATGGCTTCCACATCTGCCACTTCAAAGTAGTAGCGGCACTGCTCAATTTCGCTTTGCAGCAGCACATGACCATAGGGCACATTTGCTCCATACTCCATTTCCCAAACGCTGTTGACCCCTTGTAATGCCAGGGCAATTCGATCCAGGCCATAGGTGATTTCCACCGCCACCGGGTCAAGGTTAAAGCTACCGGCCTGTTGGAAATAGGTGAACTGGGTGATCTCCTGCCCGTCCAGCCACACTTCCCAGCCCAGCCCCCAGGCTCCCA
>CAZPEJ010000779.1:0-2612 GCA_964585465.1 uncultured Ardenticatenaceae bacterium | reverse complement strand
CAGCCAGTTGCCCCTCTCCTACGCCCAAAACCGCGCCTGGTTTTTTGAAGCCCTTACCCCCAATAGCTCTGTCTACAATATCCCCTCGGCCATCCACCTCACCGGCAGCCTCAACATTGCCGCCCTCGAATGGAGTTGCCAGGAAATTATTCGTCGCCACCACATCTTACGCACCACCTTTTATGCCATAGAGGGTGTTCCCTATCAAACCATCCAGCCAGATGCCGGGCTAAAAATTCCCTTAATAGAACTGGATCACCTGCCTTTTTACATGCAGATGCCCTCCATTCAAGAGCAAATCCAGCAAGAATCGGAAACCGTTTTTGATCTGACACAAGGGCCTTTATTACGATTAAAGCTGCTGCGACTGAGCGAGACAGACCACATTTTGTTATTTACCACCCATCATATTGTGTTTGATGGCTGGTCAGCGGGCATTTTTTTTGAAGAACTGGCAAAACTGTATGAGGCATCTCTCAAGAGCGATACGGCCGATATGCCCGAACTACCCATCCAGTACGCCGATTTTGCCATCTGGCAGCAACAGTGGGGTAAAACTCCGTCGTTCGAGAGCCAGATGGTGTATTGGCGGCAACAGCTGGGTGGCAAACTGCCCCTGTTACAACTACCCACCGACCGCCCACGCCCGGCCGTCCAGAGCCACCAGGGTTTTAGCCAGACCGTAAAAATCCCGGCCCCGCTCACCCGCAAATTACGCCAGTTGAGCCAGCAACAAGGGGTGACGTTATATATGCTGCTGCTAGCGGTTTTTAATGTGTTGCTGCACCGTTATACAGGCCAAAATGATTTATTGGTAGGAACACCCGTTGCCAACCGCACCCAGCCTGGTGTGGAACGGTTGATTGGTTTTTTTGTGAATACTCTGGTCATGTTTACCCACCTGGATAGGCAAATGACCTTTACCGAATTATTGCACCAGGTGCGGGCCACCACGTTGGCAGCTTATGACCACCAGGATATTCCGTTTGACCAGCTGGTTGCGGAGCTACAACCGGAGCGTAGCCTGGGGTATAACCCGGTTTTCCAGGTGATGTTTGCACTGGAAAATACCCCGGCCGAAGCCTTAACGTTGACTGGTTTGAAGCTGGAACCCCTGGATGTGGAAAACCGCACCGCTAAATTTGATTTGACGCTTTCCTTGTTTGAGACCGAGGCAGAGTTGGTGGGGGAGGTGGAGTACAGCAAAGATTTGTTCGACCCCATGACGATTAAACGGATGGTTGGGCATTTTTTGGTGCTGTTGGAGGAGATTACGCTCCAGGCAGAACGGCCGATTTCCACCTTTCCCCTGTTGACCCCGGCCGAGGAGCAACAACTGACGCAGGATTGGCACCTGCCCGTGCCGCCTGCCTCGGCCCGGCTGCTGCACCAACTTTTTGAAACCCAGGCAAAAGAGACACCCGATGCAACGGCCGTTCTCTGTGGCCCCGACCTGCTCACCTATCGCCAATTAGACGAACAGGCCAACCAACTGGCCCACCACCTGCAAAACCTGGGGGTGGGGCGGGAAACGTTGGTGGGGGTGTTTATGGAGCGTTCCTTGCAGGTGGCAGTAGCTTTGTTGGGCATCTGGAAAGCGGGTGGTGTTTATTTGCCCTTAGACCCTGCTTACCCAATGGAACGATTGAACTACATGGTGCAGGATTCACAAACGGCCGTTATCCTCACCACCGCCAATACCCCACTCAACCGGTTACCCACAGGCCACCCCGATTTCCCTCTGCAAATTGTTGACCTGCTGCGAGACGGGTCAACTATCAACACCTGTGTTACTACCCCGCCCCCCTGCCCGGCCAATGGTGAAACCCTGGCCTACGTCATTTACACCTCCGGCTCCACTGGTCGCCCCAAAGGGGTGATGGTGGAACACACCGCCCTCTCCACCCACTGCCAACAGGCGGCACGCCATTACGCCCTGAATCGAAATGACACCGTTTTGCAATTTTCCTCGTTTAGTTTTGACACCTCGTTGGAACAACTGGGGACAGCTTTTATCACCGGGGCCAGGGTCATCATACGAGATACAGAGGTGTGGAGTCCGGCGCAGCTTCAAGACAATATCGCCCGGCATCAAATTTCGGTGATGAACTTGCCCACTGCCTACTGGCACCAAACCATTACCACTTGGTTACAGACAGATAGTGCCGAATCGCGGCAGGCCCGCCGCAGCCTTCGCCTGGTGCTGGCAGGTGGGGAAACAATGTCGCTGGAGTCCGTGAAGGTGTGGCAACAACTCCACCACCCCGAAGAACGGCTGCTCAATGTGTATGGCCCAACCGAAACCACCATCACAGCCACCAGCTTTGAAATAACGGCCGATTTCCTCACCCAAATGACACATCGCCGAGGAACGGCCGTTCCCATCGGCCGGGCATTGGGCGATAGGCAACTGTACATCCTGGATGCTAATTACCAACCAGTTCCCATCGGCATCGCGGGTGAACTCTGCATCGCTGGCCCCACCCTGGCAAGAGGGTATTTGCACCAGCCAGAGCTGACGGCAGAACGGTTTATTGAAGAGAAAAGGACGAAGGACGAAGGACGAAGGACGAAGGACGAAGGGAGAAGGGCGGAAGACGAAGGGCGAAGGG
>CAZPEJ010000778.1:0-2625 GCA_964585465.1 uncultured Ardenticatenaceae bacterium | reverse complement strand
GGGGAAAATGGCGTAATCCTGAAACACCATTCCCACCCGCCGTTTTTCTGGTGGCAAATGAAAACGGCCGTCTGCCACCACTTGCCCGGCGATGGTAATACGGCCGTTATCCAATGGTTCAAACCCGGCAATCAACCGTAACAAAGTGGTTTTGCCGCACCCACTTGGCCCCACCAGAGCCACAATATGCCCTGGCATCACCCGCAAACTGACCCCCTGCACTACCACCTGAGAGCCAAACGAGTTTTGCACATCCTGACAAATAACCGCTACTTCAACCATGTTGTTGTGAAAGTGTACTGAAAAGTGTGGCCTGAGCCTATTGAAGGTTACACCAGGCTTCGACAGGCTCAGCCCTCAAAAATAAGATTTCTCGCGCAGGGGCGCAGAGAGAAAAAAGACCTGCATCTCCTGGTTGACCGACAGATTTAATAATGGAACAGTTAAGGCAGCGGATGAAAAGCGGATAAACGGATAATACTCGACAACCTATCCGCTTATCTGTTTCTATCCGTTGCCTGTAGTGGATGAAAATAACACTTGTCAGTCAACCACCCTGCATCTCTCAATCTCTAATCCCCAATCTCCCCGGTCAGTTATGGCAAGATACCCAACTCACTGAGCAAAGCGGCCGTTCCTGCCAGGTCTGCCAGGTCGGTAAGAGCCAGTTCAGGTGTGCCCGCGTCCAGGTCTGCCAGCGAGGGTAACATGGCGGGAATTGTTACCCCTTCAACCACCGGGTATTCATAAGTTTGGGAGGTAAAGTATTGTTGCCCAGGCAGTGAAAGCAGAAACTCAATAAATTTTTCCGCGTTTTCCTGGTTTTCGGCCGTTTTCAAAATCCCTGCTCCCGACACCATCAGCAGCGAACCGGGGCCACCATCGCGCAAAAAGTAGTTACGAGCCGGGAACTCTTCCCCTTGTTCCGCCAAGAAACGGAACAAATAGTAATGGTTTACAAAACCTACTTCAATTTCGCCCGCCCCAACTGCCTCCACAATGGGGGCATTGCCTTCAAACACCACCGGCTCGTTGGTTTGTATGCCTTCTAGCCAGGAGCGGGTCTGTTCTTCTCCCCACAACTGGCGCATGGCTGTGACCATAGCCTGAAATGAGCCATTGCCCGGTGCCCAACCTATTTTGCCTTTCCATTGTGGGTCTGTGAAACCTTGCAAGTCGCCGGGCAAGTCAGCTTCACTGAGTAAATTGGTGTTGTATACCACCACCCGTGCCCGTCCCGAAATGCCTACCCATTCCCCTTCGCTGTCGCGGAAATGGGCTGGCACCTGATCCAAAATGGTTTGCTCCAGCGGGGCCAATAACCCGGCCGCTTCGACCGCCCCCAACCCACCAGGGTCTTGGGCAAAAAAGAGGTCGGCCGGGCTGTTTTCCCCCTCTTCCAACAGGGTGGCGGCTATTTCTGGGGTGCTGCCATACCGCACTTCCACATGGATGCCACTGGCTTCGGCAAACTGGTCAATGATAGGTTGTACCAGGCTTTCGCTGCGGCCGGAGTAGATGATGAGGTTACCCCCTTCGCCGCTACCGGTTTCGGCCGTTTCTGCTTCGGGGTCAGCGGCGGCTTCGGGGGTGGCGGGGTTGGTGGATTGGCAAGCAGCCATTAGCAGCAGGCTAACGGCCGTTACAAGATAAATAATTTTTGTTAATAAACGCATGGTTTAACTGCTCCTTACAGATTTTTCTACCACACGATTATCAAAAATCGGCCGTTACAAATCCACACAACCAGTTAAACCCAAAGTTACCTGGAAACGAAACACAAATTGACCGTTGTTCAGGGAAAAACAGGGAAAGCGTTAAGTTGAGATTTAACCCCGGTTCAAGTCACAATCAAGTCGTGAATGCGGGCAACGGCCGTTCCTGTATCCTTGCCATCCACCACCACACTAATGCTACACTCCGAAGAACCTTGTGCAATGGCTATCACATTGACATGATGTTGCCCCAAAGCGGTAAACAGTTTGCCCGCAATGCCCGGTGTGCCACGCATCCCGGCCCCCACCACTGTCACAATCGAAACTGGCTCTTGTGACCAGATACTGTCAATATCTTGCCGCGCCAGTTCCGCCGCAAATTCGGCTTGCAGACTGCTGACCACCTTTTTCACCGACTCATCCGGGGCAGCAAAACAGATAGATTGTTCCGATGAAGCCTGGCTAATGAGTAACACACTCACGTTGTTGCGCGCCACCGCCGAAAAGGTGCGGGCCGCAATACCTGGTACCCCAATCATCCCTTTGCCTTCAATTGTCACCAGACTACTGTTTTTGATGGCCGTGACTGCTTTGATGCCTCCATTTGACCCATTGGCATCGGGCACAATGACGGTGCCAGGGTGGGTGGGGTTGAAGGTGTTTTTGATGCGTAGCGGGATGCCGTTTTCGATGCACGGTTTCATTGTTTTGGGGTGCAGCACTTTGGCCCCATAATAAGCCAGTTCCGACACCTCGCGGAAGGTGAGAACGGGGATGCTTTGGGCAGTCGGTACCAGACGGGGATCGGCGGTCATCACCCCGTCCACATCGGTCCAAATCCACACCTCATCAGCCTGGAGAGCCTGCCCTAAAATGGCCCCGCTAAAATCGGAGCCGCCCCGCCCCAGAG
>CAZPEJ010000777.1:0-2630 GCA_964585465.1 uncultured Ardenticatenaceae bacterium | reverse complement strand
CAAAGAAATTTCACGTTTCACGTTTTACGTTTCACGACAAACCCCACAAAACCCAAAAGACCCAAGCGGTTTTTTGGGTTTTCAAACGGCCGTTTCTGTCACTTCTCCACCCCTCCAACGGCGCACCAGCAAAATAAACAACCCTGTGAGAGAGAGCAGAGACCCCAAAACGGCCGCTCCACGCCAACCAAAAGGCAGAAACGGCCGTTTTTCTTCCGCAAGTTGATCACGTAACAACTGTTGATGCAAAGCCACCCGAAAAGGTAACTGGGCTGGTATGGGTAACAACACCTGTTTCACCTTTTGCCCCAACCGGAGTAGAGGCAACACCCCCGGATTAGCCACCATATCTGGGGCATACCGAAACAACCACTCCTCATTATCAAACTGTAATGCGTCCGGGCTGGCATTCAACGCATCCGCATGATCCGCCAGCAACTCGACCAGGTTCATCCCATTTACCTCTTGTTGTAGCAGATTGTGTGCAGTGTGCCCGACACACAATCCCCCACAGGTTATGCCGGAATGGTCGCCAGGCCCAACGCCCCTGGCCCCAGGTTAATCGCTACCGCAATCGCCATATTCACCACCAACTCTTCCTGGATATTGAGGCGAGCTGATGCTCGTTGACGCAGCAGTTCCGCATCGGCCGGGGCATTAGCATGAATAACAGCCACCTTCACCGGGGTTTGCCCCACTGCCCCTTCCACCATATCTATAATGTGTTCAATGGCTTTGCGCCGGGTACGAACCCGACCCGCTTCTTCAATTCGGCCGTTTTCTAGCTGCAAAATCGGTTTAATACTCAACAGCGAAGCCACAATAGACTTCACTGAACTCACCCGCCCCCCTTTCACCGCATACTCCAGGCTATCAATCGTAAAAACAACCACCTGTTTGGCTCTCAAACTTTCCAATCGGCTCAAAATAGCCTGATAATTGGCTCCCTCTTGAGCCATACGAGCCGCTTCCATTGCCAGCCACCCCTGCGCCGATGCCCCGCCCATCGAGTCAAACACATGAAACGTACCCCGCCCTTCCAACTCTTTAGCCGCAGAAACGGCCGAATCATACGTCTTACTCAACTTTTCACTCACGGTAATCGTCAAAATTTCCTTTTCCCCCTGGCCCAAAATCTTTTCATACGCTTCCACAAACTGATATGGGTTAGGCTGTGAGGTCTTAGGAAAATTGTGTGCCCCTACCGTTTTTGTTTTTTCGTAAAATTGGGCACGATTCATCGTTACATCCGACAGAAACTCCTCTGTCCCAAAGTGAATATTCACCGGAACAATGGTAATGTTCAGCTTTTTGACCAGATCGGCTGGAATATCACCAGCATCATCCATCACAACTCGCATAATCCCTTCTCCTCCTGGAAAATAAAATTAACGGCCGAAAAATGGCAATCGCCGTGTCATTGCAGGTGTTGGGTGGTTTTTCTCCAACTCCTCTCGCAGCGAAAGCAAAGTACGATGATAAAGCGATTTAATAGCCCCTTCACTACGTCCCATAATGTTGCCAATTTCCGCATTAGAAAGCTGCTCTACAAATTTCAAAATCAACAACTCCTGCCGCTCCACAGGCAGCCGCCGAATGGCAATTAATAAACCTTGTTTATCTTCCATCAACTGAGCTGTCAACTCCGGGCTATCATCTTGAATATGCCATTGAGCAATATCATCCAACGAAATAATTTTGCGTCGGCTGCGGTCGCGGTGCCAGTTAGCAATCAAATTGTGAGCAATCCGATATAACCAGGCAGAAAACGGAACACCCTGGTCTTCATAACTGCCGATATGCTGCATCGCCCGGAAAAAAATCCGCGCCGTCAAATCCTCCGCATCCTCCGGGTTCCCCGTGCGGTAGTAGACATAACTATAAATCCGATCTACGTACAACTCGTACAATTGGCCGAAGGCTTCCTTGTCCGCCTTTGCACGTTCAATGAGCGTTAATTCTTCCATGTAACAAAACACACCAGCGTGATAATGGTTGCGGAGTATAACAGGAAATTCGCAATTCGTGACCAACAGGTTGTCACGGGCATGAAAATATACTTACACAGGGCATAAACTGACATTTTTATTGTGAGATTGGAGATTAGGGATTAGAGATTTGCCAATCTCGAACTACAATCTCTAATCCCCTTCAGCAGAATGTCAATTGATAACCTTATACAGTATAAAATAATTTGGTGGGTACTCATGGGTGAAACGAAGGTTAAGCGGTGCTAAAGCTGCCTTGACGTGCCCTGATCGCTACGTTATGCTCCTGTGTTTATGGCAGAAATAACCCAATCGGACAAACAGGGTGTAGACAGTTTAGGCTGTGCTGGTTTGCTGTTTGTCGTCATGATCATTTTGTTCTTAATGGCATCAGCCTTCGGCAACAGTTCGCAACCGGTGGTCAATAACCCGGTAACGGCCGTTTCCACCCCACACCCCACCCAACCCGCCCTGGTACAGCTCACTCACCCCCCCACACACACAACTACTCCCACCCAGACACAAACCGTGCCCCCACCAACCGTAACAGCCAGCCAAACGGCCGTTTCAACCCATACCGCCCCACCCACCCCCACCCCCACCCCCCCCCACCCCACCCCCCCCCACAAACCCCCCCCCCCC
>CAZPEJ010000776.1:0-2642 GCA_964585465.1 uncultured Ardenticatenaceae bacterium | reverse complement strand
TTGAAGATGTGCCCAAACTGGTTCCCGCCCGGTTCGATCCCAAGCTTACACCCTGGATCAACTACTACCTGAACGAGGCACAGACGATGTACCTCTTGATGGGTGTGGCTAGTGTGATTTTGTTAAATGCCGGAGGTGGTGTTCCAGCGCGAACACCCATTGGTGGTGGAGTTGGGCTGGCTGGTAAATCTCTAGCAAAACGAACGGCCGTGCGTACTGCTGCCGCCAAAGCTGCTACAAAGGCTACAGCCACGTCAGGTGGAGTAAAAGTGGCCGCCACCGCCGCCGCCACCAGCAATGTAGTCAAGGTTGCTGATGAACTATTTACCGCTACCGCCTCCATCACCCACAATGGTTCTCGATTCATCAAAGCGGCCGCTATCCTTTCTCCTAAAACTGGTCTCGCCCTGTTAGAAAAGGTGAAGGTTATTCAGGAGTTTGCTAAAAAAATCGGATTCAGTTTTGGCAAACAAGGGTTGATAGATGAGGGGGCGCACCTGGTTCTCTACTCTGAGGATGGCCTTTACGCTTTCAGGTTTATAAAGGATTCGGGGCGTATTTGGTATGGCAAATTGGATGTGGAAAAAATAGAGTATGTCTGGAAGCTGCTAGAATGAAAGATCTGCTGAACCAACCACAGAAAATGATGCACAAAAGGGACGAAACGGCCGTTTCCCCCCAAACCCATCCACCCATACGGCCGTTCCACCCCCTCACCCATCTGCAACGAACTATCGGCAACCAGGCCATCGGCCAATTGCTCCAGCCAAAACTGACTGTCAACCAGCCCGGCGACCAATATGAACAGGAAGCTGATCGGATCGCCGATCAGATCGTTTCATCAGCTCCACCTCGTAACGTTGCGCCCGGCAACAGGCCCTCCGTCAGCCCCCCAGGCACCGTCCATATCCAACGAGAAGAAAATGACAAGTCAGCTAAGGTCTTGAGCGAAGGGGCATCCGTTACCTATGAACAGTTGCAAGACCAACCTGGCTTTGAAGAGTGGAAAAAACGCCAGACCGATGCCCTGAAACTAAAGTTGTGGGATAACCAGCCAACCGAGTTCAAAGCAGGCATTATTGGCTTTGGCCTGGTTAATGTCGGGGCACTGGGAACGATATTTGCCCTGGATGCCAGATTTAGAGCAGACACCATAGATTTTCTGCAAGATAAAAACGTTTTGTTACCCTTGAGTTTGTTGCCCTACTCCCAATACTTCCCCCTCTCGTCGTTTAAGTACAAGCTACCCACTGCCCAGTTTGCCCCTTACACCTTTGAGACAGAATTTTCATTAGATGCCTGGTTGGAGTTAATGCAAGACAAGTGGCATATTCCCCAGGTGGGGTTGAGCCTTGGTGTAGACAATGCCTACGAGGAAAGCGCGGGATTTTCGCCCCTCACTGGCGGTAATTTTAAATTAAAGTTCGGCGGCGGCATCGTCAACTTCAGTGCATTTTACAATCAACCGTTGCCGCCGACCCCTATGCTCATCAGCAACCCCACGGCCGGTGAACCACCTATGTGGTTGATGCGCTCCTTACCGGGCCAGCTGGAAGAAAATCTTCCCCAGGGCAGTGGTGTTTTTCTCACGGTAGACATTGTGCGCCTGCCACAACTCTTTGCCCCCCCGGCAAAAAAGAGTGCCCCCAAGATTCAGCGCAAAAAAAGCGGAAACAACGACCCCACGCAATCTATCATAGCCCCCCCTATTGTGCATCAGGAATTGAGCGCGGGCCAGGGTATGCCTCTAGATCAGGGTATTAAACAATTTATGGAAAGTCGTTTTGGGCAGGATTTTTCTGAGGTGCGTATCCATACTGGGAACCGGGCGGACGAGTCGGCGCAAACGATCAATGCCAGGGCCTACACCAGCGGTCAGCACATTGTTTTTGCCAGCCAGCAATATGCCCCTCACACACAGGAGGGGCAAAAACTACTAGCCCATGAACTGACCCATGTGGTGCAGCAGAACCAGCCAGGAATGAATGGCCCAGCTCTACAGCGTAAAGAACCAAAAACGGCCGTCAAACCCGCCAAATTTTACCAATACGTGATAGATAGACTGGATTACCAAAAGGAGCGTATGGCAGAACGGGCAAAGGAGTCACATATCCTGGTCGTTGAACCTCTCAACTTCCGCGGCCTCAAAGCCCTTTTGCCATTGTGCGAAGCCGTGGAACAGGAACGCCGGGATGACATTTCAAAGCTGCTCGATGCCTTTATTGCAGCAGATATTGGTTTCCACCTGGGCAGTATCAGTGAAGATTTAATGATTGAGCTGGCAACCCGTATGTTCAAGTTGGGACTGGAAGCAGAAAGTCAAAAACTACAAACACATTTTAGCAAACAGTCCCAGTTTTCACCCCAACTACCCTTTGATAGGGGGGCTTCCCAACGGCGAGTCAAATTTTTTACCAGCCTGGTAGAGAATGCTCTTTCTGGTGCAGATACCAGCACCCCACAAAAAACAGAGGCCGCCCTCACCTTTATGATCCGGGCCTTCGTTCCCCTACGCAATGCACTGGCAGAAATTGATTATGAAGCCTTGGCCCAGGAGCGTCAGAGGGGGCATATGATGGTGCTGGAAATGACACGAGTAGAGTATTACGAAGCCGTGTCTGGCCTGATGGAACGGCTATATA
>CAZPEJ010000775.1:0-2642 GCA_964585465.1 uncultured Ardenticatenaceae bacterium | reverse complement strand
GGACGGGGGATAGTAAACAGTGGACAGTGAACAGTGGACAGTGAACAGTGGACAGTGGACAGTGAACAGTGGGCAGTGGACAGTGGAGTGAGAGGATATGGCAAAAAAGTATAAATCACGGGCACAAAAATTGAAGGAACGGGGGAAGAAACGGCCGAATTCCGCTTCTTCTTCTCAAAAGAGTTATTATTTGCAACAGGCTCGCGATTGGCCTTTGTTAGATTGCATCATTTCCAAAGAATGGCGGGATACGAGTAAGTTGACGCAGGTTATTGTTTCTCGTAAATCTCCACTTGGTACGGTGATCGTGGGTAGTTTTCTGGCGGATCGTGCCTGTTTGGGGGTTAAAAATGCAATGGTATTGGGTCTTGAGTCAGAACACCAATACCGCACCGAGTATTTGAATACAATCAAAACGACCCAACCCTTCATTTATTGTGAGTTGGATTTTGCCGCCAAGGTGGTACAAGAAAGCATTAGGTATGGGGCATCATTGGGCTTTAAACCCAACCGGGATACGGCCGATGCCTGGAAAGTTTTTGGTGATGTACATCCCGAAAATTGCCTTGACGAAATCCCAATGGGCGGGCCGAATGGCAAACCCTTCTTTGTCAATGGCCCTTATGATGATGTCAATCGTATCTTGCAGGTGTTAAACCGTACCGTCGGCACGGGCAATTATGATTTTCTCTTCATGGCAGGTGATCCCTTTGAAGACGACGAAGAAGTAGAAGACGGTGAATTTTTAACTGTTGAAATAGATGACGAGGAGTAGCAGATTGTCGGAAAGGTCACAATGGCACGCGGATGACGCAGATTGGACAGGTTTTCGCGGTTTTTTTCTCTGGTTTTATCTGCGTGCATCCGTTCCATCCGCGTGACCCGTGTGTTATTCGGCCGTTCTGCGACAGGCTGTTAGGAGAACTTTTACCAGATAAACCCAGGTAGGACAATCCTTATACAGTTCTTTTGGAAACATGCGATGTTTTGAATACCAGTCCACCCGGACAGCTTGAAATGAAAACATCGCCTGTCTGAATCGTTGCCCCGTAATACTCCCTTAACTTTTCCGTAAAGTTGCCACAATCCCGACCCACCACAATATAAACCAGTGATCGAAGTTGGCACGCGGATGACGCAGATTAGGCGGGTTTTCGCGGATTTTTTTCTCTGGTCTTATCCGCGTGCGTCCGTTCCATCCGCGCGACCCGTGTGTTATTCGGCCGTTCTCCGACAGACTGCTCGTGAGGCTGTGCCGCTATGTAAGGAGTTATTTTGATGAAAAACCGTACTTTGTTTGTTATTGTTGGCCTGGTTGTGTTGCTGGTAGGGGCGTATGGGGTGTGGTATCTGGCTTCCCCCTTGTTTATTGACAACCGGGTAGACGAAACCTTTCCTTTTGAAATACCCAGCCAGGTAGATATGGCTGCGATGAGTGAGGCAGAAAAAGAGGCAATGGAGCAGGAATTAATGGCGGCTGTGCCATCTGAGGAGGAGGTAGCTGCGCTGGCACCCGAAGAACGGGAGATGGTGGAAAAAGAGGTGATGGAGGCGGTGGAGGCGGTGATGCCAGAAAAAACAATGGAGGAACCGATGCCGGAAACGGCCGTTCCCACCACTTTGTTACAAGGTGAATTTATGGACGCGGATAGTTTCCATATGGGATCGGGCACGGCCATCATTTATCAACTGGAAGACGGCCGTTTCCTCCTCCGCTTTGAAAACTTTGAAGCCACCAACGGCCCAGACCTGCACGTTGTCCTCTCCAAACACCCCAACCCCACCAACCACGACGAACTGGGTGCCGACTATTTAGATTTAGGCTCACTCAAGGGAAACATTGGCAACCAAAACTACGAAATCCCCGCCGATATGGATATTTCCCTCTACCAAAGCGTCGTCATCTATTGCAAACCTTTCCAGGTCGTTTTTGCCACCGCCACCCTGCAATAATTTCTGAAACCGGGTTTTTCGGAAAAATCCGGTTTCTTCAGAACCTTGCCCATCTGAACAATCATCCTATTCCTTTTGACAATCCTCCTTTCTATCCTAAAATCTATCTGTAGGCTCTCCATTGTCCTACCATTCAAATTGATTAACAGGCGATGTTTTAACCTCTGGTTTATCACAAAGATTGCGTCGTAAAACATCGCATATCTCCAGAAAGGCTGAATCGTTGTATTCGGGCAAGTTTATGGTGAAAACGAGGTAAAACGATGTATGTATTGGTGATGGTTTTGAATGATAGCAGCCGACTGAATGAGGTATTACAAACCTGGATGCAGGCGGGTGTGCCTGGGATCACGGTGCTGGAAAGTAGTGGGGTCAATCGGTTGCTCACGCGTCAGGAGGCAACGGCCGTTTTTGCCGGATTTAGCCAGTTTTTTGCCGGGGGCGGCCGGGTGGGGCATCACACCCTGTTTGCTGTCATTGACCAGATGGAAACCGCAGAAACGGCCGTTGCTGCCACCGAAAAACTCCTGGGCGACCTGAACAAACCCCATACTGGCATTATTTTTGTCCTGCCCGCCCTCAAAACATGGGGCATCCCCCAACCTTAAGGTGAATGATGGTCTGGTTTATCTTTTTCATTAGTTCCCTTGTTGTCGTGGTTGCCGCTATCAAACTGGCGGAATTTAGCG
>CAZPEJ010000774.1:0-2643 GCA_964585465.1 uncultured Ardenticatenaceae bacterium | reverse complement strand
TTTTGCTTTTCTAATCAAATTCACCATACTCTAAAAGGGCATAAATCTCGCTGGCTAGTCCAACACACATATTGCCACAATCAATAAAGAAGCAAATACGGTTTGGTGCAGGAGCAACCATGTGAGAGTTTGCCCATGTTTTATCGCTTTGCGCATGGATGCAAAATCTCCACCATCTGGTGCTGTCCAGGTATAAGACTTACCTTCTTTTAGAGCCACAAGTAATGGGTCTTTGTGTTCAGACATTTGGAATCTCGGGTAATGTGTTTTTATTGAACGTTGCGCAAGACAGCCGCCGAACACTCCGCTTCACCTGCCGCCGACTCTAGCAAAACCCCATCCAACAACCAGAGCCTAAGCTGCTTCATAACACGCGCATACCCGCGCCAGGGGCGGTCAGGTGGAAGCGGTTGTTAGGCGGCCGTTTTACGACTGTACATGCAACGTTCGCTGTATCCATGCAACTGTCGCGTCAAGAACCAGCCGCTGCAATCCAGGGGCCATGAAGACATGATTTCCATCAGCGATGGGAATTACCTCGAGTGGAACACCAGCTGCGATCAAGCGTTGCGTCAAATCTTCAAGAGCAGTTGAACCGACACCGAACACAGGGTCCTTGGTGCCATATATGTAAGCCACGGGACCGCTGGCATGCGCCAGATCGTCAATGGGATGCAATTGTTTCACACCCGCAAAGAACTGGTCACCAACTAAATTGCCCACGAACTGGTATACTCGGCGGCCTTCAATTTTCTTAAGTTGGGGTTTCCAGGTTTGTGGATAGAGCGGGGTTGAAAGTAACGCCGTTGCTTTGACCCGCGAGTCGCGGCCTGCCAGGGTGGCGGCGAGGTTGCCCCCCCAACTGATACCCACAAGGCCGATGCGCTTGCTATCCACATCAGGTTGTGCTATCAGGACATCTATAGCCTTTTGGGCGGCAGCAAGGTCGTCATCCACTGTCAGGTCAATCGTATCCCCCTCGCTATCGCCGCGTCCAGGCAGATCAATGCGGAGTGACACAATTCCGAGCCGTGCAAGTGCCTCTGCAAGCTGTACAAATAACCGATGAGGTGGCTGACATTTCGATGCCATAAAACCATGGTACATGACCACGCCTGGGCATGTCTGGTCGGTTAGATTGATTCCTCGATGGATGGCCCCAAAGATTTTGAGTCCACGACTCTCGTATACCACAGAGTCGCGAGTAGTATTGAGGTAGTGTGTCATTAATTCTCCCAATGTAGCAGTACCGTACCTGACGGATTCACCAGATATGAGCATCAGCCGCGTTGGCACGGTTGACCAGAGCCTTTGCCATTTACCAAGTAGTTATCCGAGACATCGCGCCAGCGTAACCTGCACAGAATATTAGGCTGCCAGTGCTAACGGCCGTATTTCTTGCTTGGGTCGGTTCATAGCCAAATCATAATTTGCCTGTAAATTGAGCCAGAACTGTAGTATTGTCTTAAAAGCACTAGCCAATAACCAGGCCGCACGGCCGCTTCCCCGCGCCACTCTAAACACAACACGGCCGTTTTCCACCACAACACCTTTTCGTTCATGTTACTCTGGATAGCACATAACACTTGCTCTATCATGAGCCTGTCCGCCTAACGGCCGTATTCAGTTACCGCCCGTTTCTATCCAAAACCTACAAAATCCGTTGCCTGGGTCGGTCAACTATAATAATTGTTAGGTGATGGGTACACGGCTTTATATAAATTCAGCCACAGGCACCTGACGAAAGGTGGCAAAACTTTGGCGATGAAGTTTTATGCGTTCGATTTCATGTAACGTGTCAGCTGTTAGGTAGCTTTCTCCACAATGAGGACAACTAATCACCGGTACATCTTCGATGACTAACAGGTTTTCACCTTTGCCATAACTTCGGGTCACTCGACGAATCCGGGATCCTTCTTTGCCGCAGATGTCACACACAAGTGTTGTTTCATTCATGGGTTTATTCCAGATATACCGTCAGGATTATCAGCTTGCCGCTCAATCCCAACTTACAAACAACTGTTAAAGAGACATTTCCGAACGTGTTTCCATTCACAACATACTTCCACTCGCTGCTCCCTTTATCTTTCTGCCGTTCAATGACTTTTCCTGTGAGAAGAACCCGTTCCACATCATAAATGGTAAGTCCGTCCTCATCCATTTCTTCTTCAGCATGGAGGCTCATCACATAGTGACGGATTCGGGTTTTCTCTCGAATTTGTTTCAGTACACGGTCAAACACAAGACTCTTTTGTTTTCAGGGTTTAGTGACCTTTATTATACCAAATCTGCTATTTGAATGAATACGGTGTTTTTGGTTCATACTTTCCTGGATAGCACACAACGCTTGCCCAACCATGAGCCTGTCCGCCTAACGGCCGTATTCAGTTGCCACCCATTTCTACCAACATCTACAAAGACCGGGCGCACGGCCGTTTCCCCACCACAACACCTTTTCGTTTATACCCACCCATAGTAGAGGGAATAATCAATACCATCGTGACCATCATAGCAGTTTACACCAAGCGTACAATCTTCTGCATTGACCGGGTCGGGCGGCTCCATCAACTGCTGTCCGTTGTTAGTGTTAAAAATTTCGTTTTCAGCTTAGTCTGGAAAATCGTGGTCAAATTTATAGTTTAT
>CAZPEJ010000773.1:0-2644 GCA_964585465.1 uncultured Ardenticatenaceae bacterium | reverse complement strand
TGTTAACCCCCTACCAAGTACTGTTTACTATTCACTGTTCACTGTTCACTGTTTACTGTCCACTGTTCACCATTCACGCTTCCCAAAGGAATCCTATGACTTTCAAGCGATCTTCTCACCTTTTTTTCCTCATTTCCCTGTTGCTGTTGGCTACGCTGGCCTGCCAGTTAAGTTCCGCAGATGCACCTGTCCCGATTGACCGCGAGGAAATCGTGCGCGATGCAGTAGCTACCATTACGGCCCAACAACCGCCCCAACCCGCCGCCGTGCCGACTATCACCACCACCAATTTGCCTGCTGCGAGTGTGGATTTACAAAACACTTTGATTAATGTTTACCAACAACGTAACCCTAGTGTGGTGCAGATTTTTGTTTCTGAATCTTTTCAAGGCACCGAGATTGGGTTGGGAACAGGTAGTGGGTTTGTCTATGACACCAACGGCCACATTATCACCAATAATCATGTGGTGGTGGATGGGGAAAACTTTGAGGTCTCTTTTGCCAGCGGGGATCGGCGGTTGGCGACGGTTGTGGGCATGGATGTAGACAGCGATCTGGCGGTGATCAAGGTGGATTCTTTGCCAGAGGGCATCCAACCCATTCCCCTGGGTAACTCGAATGTTTTGCAGGTGGGGCAGTTTGTGGTGGCTATTGGCAACCCGTTTGGTGAAGCGGGTTCGATGTCGGTGGGGATTATCAGCGGTTTGGGGCGCACGGTGGAATCCCAACGAATTGCCGAGGGGGGCGGCCGTTATTCGCTGCCGCAGGTGATTCAAACGGACGCGGCGATTAACCCCGGCAACTCTGGCGGGCCGCTGCTCAATTTGCAAGGGGAGGTGATTGGGGTGAATAGCTCCATCCTCACCACCACCGGGGCTAATTCGGGGGTGGGTTTTTCTATCCCAGTAGCGGCCGTTCAGCGGATTGTGCCGGTTTTGATTGAAAAGGGTGTTTATGAATACCCCTACATGGGCATTCGTATGACAAACCTGACGTTGGACACGTATCAGGCGTTGGGGTTGTCTCAACTGGACGGGGCTTATATTTTGGAAGTGTCACCTGGCTCGCCGTCGGACGAGGCGGGTTTGATTGCCAGCGGCCTGGCAGAGGATAATGATGCGCTTTCAGGAGGTGATTTAATTACGGCCGTTGACGGACAACCCGTCAAAACGGTAGACGACCTGATCAGCTATCTCGTTTTTAATACCACAGTTGGGCAAACCATTCAGCTAACCGTTCTACGCAATGGCGGCGAAGTGACATTGCCGCTGGTGTTGGGGGCGAGACCGTAGTATCAGTAATCAGTAGGGGATTAACGGAGGGAAAGTAACTTCAAAGACCTGATGAAAACTTACAAAAACCTGTTGTAGAGATATTATTTATGTCGTGCAGAGACGCGGAGACGCAGAGAATGAATCCCTCCTCTATGCCTTTGCGCGAAACATCTTATTAAGGAGAAGGGGACATGAACCAGGAACAGTTGCAAGAGTTGTTAACATATGAGGCCAATGGGGCAAAGGTGGTTAGCCTCTACCTGGGATCAACTGGCCCGCAAGATAGTGTGGAAATGATGAAGCTGCGGGCCAAAGGGTTGTTGAAGGAGGCACAAACTTTACATGTCAAAGATATGGCAGCGATTGAGCAGTACCTTGCCTTTAGCCACGATTGGTCAAAACCTGGATTAGCTCTTTTTTCTAATGATGGGGGCACCTTTTTTCGTGCTTACCCAACGGCCGTTTCCTTTCGTAATCGGGTGCGGGTGGGGCGCAAACCCTATGTCAAACCCCTGGCCCATCTGTTAGACCATTACGCCCATTATGGTGTGGTGTTGATTGACCGGGTTGGGGCACGTTTTTTTGAGTACCACCTGGGCGAGTTGCAATCCAGTGACGGGTATGTGGGGGAAGAAATTCAAAAAATGAAGGGGGGTGGCTCCTCGGCGGTGGGGGTGCGCGGCGGGCAGCAAAACAAGGCCCATCACCACGAAGAAGAAGTGGCTTTGCGTAATTTGCGCGAGGCGGCAACCTCTGCCAGCCACTTTTTTGCTCACAAACCCATTCGCCGCCTCTTTTTGGGCGGAACGGCCGAAACAGTGGCCCAATTCCGCGACCTGTTGCCCAAACAGTTACAAAGCTGCCTGGCAAATACTTTTACGATTGACATGAATGCGGGTGAACACGAAGTGCGCCAGCACACCCTCAACCTGCTGCGCGAGGCCAACGCTGACCGGGAGAAAAAGCTGGTAGATGCCATGATTACCCTGGCAGCCAAAGCGGGCAATGCTGTGACCGGGCTGGACGATACATTAGAAGCGATTTCTGAACGGCGGGTGCAAACGTTGATTATTAGCGATGGGTTCCGCACCCCGGGTTATGTGCATGAGGCTTCTGGTTTTTTGGTCAACAATCTGGCTCGCAGCCCTATGGGGGCGGAGGAGTTGACCGAAGTTGAGGATGTGATTGATTCGGCCGTTGTCCACACCATTGCCCAGGGCGGGCATGTGGAAGTGGTGAGTGATAACGAGGAACTTAATCAGGCTGGTGGTATTGGGGCGTTGTTGCGGTATTAGCAGTTTGTGGGGAAAATGATAATGGAACGCGGATGACGCGGGTTTGACGGGTTTTCGCGGATTTTTTTTCTCTGG
>CAZPEJ010000772.1:0-2648 GCA_964585465.1 uncultured Ardenticatenaceae bacterium | reverse complement strand
GGGGATTTCGCGCGTATGAAGGGGGACGCGAAAGGGATTTCGCGCATATGAGGGGGGACGCGAAAAGGATTTCGCGCCTACTGAGACCGTGTAGAGAAAAGACCCGTCAGTGACAGGTCTTTTTTTTTTGATATACTAGCCAACCCTGACAAACTGGTACGATCAAACATCGCAGACGACTGGTAACGTGGGTTGCTGGTAACCTGCGATGTCTTTAATCCCAAAAGTCATACACCAACAAATTTTTAGGAGGAATCGCGCACATGCAAGGTTTAACATCGTTTGAGACGAGCGCAGTTATCGCTGTGCTGGTCATTTCCATCCTGGGTATTGCCTACGCCTTTTGGCTGCGGCAACAAATCCTGGCTCTGGACACAGGTACCGACAAAATGCGGGAGGTTTGGGGGTTCATTAAGGCTGGGGCAAATGCCTACCTCAGCCAACAGTTCCGCACCATTCGTATTCTCATTGCCATTTTGACGGTTTTATTGGCCGCCAGCGTGTGGGTTGTTGAACCCACTGCCGAGGCTGAGAAACTGTTTGGGGCTAATGCGACGCTCTATGTCGCCATTGGGCGAGCCGTCGCTTTTCTCATGGGGTCTGTCTTCTCCTACGCCGTCGGGTATGTGGGCATGAGTGTGGCAGTAGAAGCCAATGTGCGGGTGGCGGCCGCCGCTATCAAGGGGTACAACCTGGCCATGCAAACCGCCTACCGTTCGGGCACCGTCACGGGGATGCTCACGGTTGGCTTGGGGCTGTTGGGCGGTACACTCATTTTTATGGCTTTCGGCATTGCCGCGCCAGACGCGCTGTTAGGGTTTGGTTTCGGTGGTTCGCTCATTGCGCTGTTTATGCGCGTGGGTGGGGGCATCTACACCAAAGCAGCCGACGTAGGGGCAGACCTGGTGGGTAAAGTGGAAGCGGGTATTCCTGAAGACGACCCACGTAATGCGGCCGTTATTGCTGACCTGGTAGGGGACAATGTGGGCGATTGTGCTGGGATGGCTGCTGACGTATTTGAAAGTTTTGAAGTTACCATTGTTTCTGCCTTAATTTTGGGGATTGTGTTAGGGACAGCCTCGGCAGGTGAAGGTGAGGCCATTGACATGCGTTTTGTCATCTTCCCCCTCATTTTGCGTGGTATTGGCGTGATCGCTTCCGTCATTGGCAACACCATTGTTCGCACTGACGAACAGAAAAAAGATGCGATGGGGGCCATGAATCGTGGTTTTTACCTGGCAGCGGCCGTTTCTGCATTGGGGTTCGCCGGGGTAACTGCGTTTTACATGGGGGATTGGCGGCCGTTTTGGGCCACCATTGCGGGTTTGGTTTTGGCGGTTGTTTTGGATAAATTGACCGAGTATTTCACCTCAACCCACTTTAGCCCGGTGAAAGAGGTGAGCCAACAAACCACCAGCGGCCCGGCCACCACCATTCTTTCGGGTCTGGCTCTAGGGATGGAGTCGAGTGTGTGGGCAGTGGTGGTGATTGCCCTTTCAATTTTGTCTTCGGTCTTTATTTATGCCGGTTATTCACCTGATCCGGTGATACAGTTAGCGGCCGTTTTGTATGGTGTTTCTTTGACCGGCATCGGCATGTTGACCTTGACGGGTAATACGATCTCCATGGATAGTTTTGGCCCCATTTCGGACAACGCCAACGGCATTGGGGAGATGGCCGGGCTGGATAAAAAGGCGCGGGCCGTGATGGATGACCTGGACGCAGTGGGGAACACCACCAAAGCAGTAACTAAGGGGATTGCCATTGGATCGGCCGTTATTGCTGCTGTCGCCTTGTTTGGTTCTTACCTGACGGATGTGGGCAAAGTGCAGGTGAAGTTGGGGCAAACCCCCATCACAGGCATCAATATAGCGGCTCCCGACGTGTTTATTGGCCTGTTGATTGGTGGAGCGGTTCCCTTCTTATTCTCCGCCCTGGCGATTCGTGCTGTCTCCCGTGCGGCGGCCCAAATTGTGGCAGAGGTGCGCCGTCAATTCCGCATTCCCGGCCTGATGGAAGGCAAAGTACAACCCGATTATGCCCGTGCGGTGCAAATTTCCACCACCGCCGCCCAAAAAGAACTCATCAGTCTGGGTACGGTCGCGTTGAGCATCACCATTTTGGTAGGTTTTACCCTCGGTGTGGAAGCATTGGGTGGTTTTCTGGCAGGGATTATTCTTTCCGGGCAGTTGATGGCCGTCTTCCAGGCCAATGCAGGGGGGGCCTGGGACAATGCGAAAAAGTATATTGAGGAAGGGCATTTAGGTGGCAAGGGATCTGATAATCACAAAGCGGCCGTTGTGGGGGATACAGTGGGTGATCCATTCAAAGACACCTCTGGGCCTGCTCTCAACCCGCTGATCAAGGTTATCAATCTGGTCGCCCTGATTATTGCCCCGATTGTGGTGCAGTTCCGCCCCCCTGGCGAACCGATTGGCATTGGCATTTGGGTGGTGGCTCTGCTCTGTGTGGTTGGGTTTGGCTGGGCCTACTGGCAGAGTAAACGGGAAGGGGAACAAATCGCTCCCCCGACTCCGATCAAATCTACCGGTTCTACTGTCTCCAAAGGTTCCTCGGCGACCAAAGGTGGCAAGGGGAAGAAGTAAGATAACTATTGAAACGTGAAACGTAAAACGTGACCAGAAAAA
>CAZPEJ010000771.1:0-2648 GCA_964585465.1 uncultured Ardenticatenaceae bacterium | reverse complement strand
CAAAACTGGCTTATGCTATTGCACAGGCCGTAAAACAAATGGTTATTCTATAATACAACAAGGCTTTTTATGGCGGCACGAGATAGGATTCGCAGTTTTTTTGAAGAAAATCTGGGGCGAAAAATTACCACAGAAGAGATCGCCCGTGTGGCTGGTATTCACGATTATCAACGACGGATTCGGGAATTACGCAATGATGAAGGGTTGCAAATTTTATCTTACCGTGACAGGCCAGACTTAAAACCGAAAGAATATATTTTGGTAAGCCTGGATCGTTTGCCTCGTTTCTCCCACAAAATTGATAAAACACAGAGAGCAAGAATTCTGGAACGAAACGGGTTGACTTGTTTGATGTGTGGGGCAACGGCGGGTGAACCTGATCCCTATCACCCAAATCGAAAAGTTACTCTCCATGTCGATCACATCAACCCAGATGGCGAAACAGTGGATGATAATTTAAGAACGCTCTGTCACAATTGTAATGAAGGGCGGAGTAACCTGGCGATTCCACCCACGCCGAACACTTTGAGCGTTTTGCGACTGATCCGACGTTTGGCGCGGGGTGATCAGCGGCGAGTTTTTGAGGAGTTAAAGAAAAAATTTGAGCCTGATGGTTGATGGGGTGTGGAACGAGACAGATCTCTATTAAGAAAATTCTCTATGAATTCAACACCAACAACACAAACAGAAACGGCCGTTTCTATGTCCCGTTTAGTAGGGATGGGTTTGCTCATTCGGCTGATGGTAGATACCGGCGTGCAGATGTTTTTCCCGTTTTTGCCGCTCATTGCTGCCGGGATGGGTGTGTCTACAGTTGCCCTGGGCCGCCTGGTGAGTTTACGAAGCTCTATGGGGCTGTTTTCGCCTGTTTTTGGAGCCATTGCTGACCAATATGGCTACCGCCGCACTATGCAAATTGGTTTGCTGGGAACGGCCGTTGGCATGTTGGTGGTGGCATTGAGTCAATCTATTTGGGTAGCTGGTGCGGGGATGGTACTCATGGGAATTGGCACGTTTGCCTTTACCCCTACCTTGCAAGCCTACATGAGTGACCAACTACCGGTTGAACGGCGAGCGCGGGCCTTAGCCCTGACAGAATACTCCTGGGCGTTGGCTGGCATTGTGGGGCTGTTTTTGGCCGGGTTGTTAATTGAACAAACCAGCTGGCGCACCCCCTTTTTCATTTTGAGTGGTAGTTTATTTGTAGCTGGTTTCACTTTGGGGCGTTTGCCAGGGAGAACAAACTTACAGGAAGAAAAACGGCCGATTACCACCCCGGCCTCCTTTTTGGCTCTGGGTACGAATCCTCGTTCCACCTGGGCCACAATTTTGTCGGGCGGTTTGATCATGTTTTCCGGCTTTCACCTGTTCATCAGCTATGGCAAATGGCTGTTTGCTGAATACAACCAGGGTGCGGCCGAGTTAGGAAGTATTGCTCTCATCATGGGGGTAGCTGATTTAAGTGGTAGCGGGCTGGTCAGCCTGATTGGCGACCGATTTTACAAGCGGCACCTGGTGATAGCTGGAGCATCTGCTGGGATGGTGGGGTATTTGCTGCTGCCTGCGATGAATAGGGGGTTGGTAACGGCCGTTATTGGCCTGCTCATTGTGCGCCTGTTATTTGAATTTACCATCGTGAGTGGTCTGGTACTGATGAGTGAACAGGCCCCTGCCCAACGCGCCAGAGCCTTAACATTGGGAGCGGCCGGTGCCCTGCTGGGTTCAACCATTGCTGGGTTCACTGGCCCTGTTGCTTATGAAAAATTTGGTGTGGCTGGGCTGGCCTTTCCACCTGTCCTGGCTCTACTGGTTGTTTTGGGCCTCACCTACTTCATCATTCAGGAAAACCATGCCTGACAGCCAGCAACAACTTTTCACCGCTGTCCACTGTTCACCGTTCACTGTTCACTGTTCACCGCCCACTGTTCACCGTTCACTATTCACCATTCACTCCCTTATGCTTCATTCCTTTGTTCGTTCTATCATTTTTGCCGTTGGTTGGCTCGTGAGCAAAACCCTGTTCAAGTTGACCATCACCGGGCAAGAAAACTTGCCGCCGGGTGGCCCACTCATCCTCATCGCCAATCATTTTAGCTGGTTTGAAGCCCCCCTGATTGCCCTCAACCTGCCCTACAAACCAATTTACCTGGGAGCTACCGAACTCCAGGAGTACCAGATATTAAAGTTGCTCTTTTACGCTTTTGAGGCGATTCCGGTGTGGCGGGGACAGGTAGACCGGCGTGCCTTTAAGCAGGCGTTAGAGGTATTACAGCAGGGGGGTGTATTGGGAATTATGCCCGAAGGGGGGATTGATCCAGAGGTTAGAGACAGAGCCATGCAGGGAGAGAAAGCGGCACATACAGGAAACGGCCGTTTTAGCCGTAACACGCTTATCTCTGCCCGACCCGGAGCCGCCTACCTGGCCGTCAAAAGCCAGGCCCCCATTTTGCCGGTCGTTTTTCTAGGCACCGAAAACACCCTCAGCAATGTCCGCCGCCTGCGCCGTACCCCGGTAACCATGATCATAGGCCCTGTTTTTGGCCCATTAACGGCCGAACCAGTCACTTCCGACCGAAACCACAAACGGCAATATCTGGATGAATTAGGGCATCAAATGATGTATCGGCTGGCGGCCTTGTTGCCGCCTG
>CAZPEJ010000770.1:0-2650 GCA_964585465.1 uncultured Ardenticatenaceae bacterium | reverse complement strand
TGGGTATACCGTTTTATTTGTGCCGCAAGCAGTGGGGGCGGCTCGCACTTCCCTGTTGCAACTCCCTCCTACGCTGGAAGAGGCCGGGCGCAGTTTGGGCCACACTCCCTGGCAGGTGTTTGGCAAAATCACCGTCCCGCTACTACGTTCCGGGTTGTTGGCAGGTTGGGGGTTGGTTTTTCTCACCTGCATGAAAGAGTTACCCACCACCCTTATCCTCAGCCCAATGGGGTTTGATACCCTGGCAACGGCCGTTTGGAGTCACATCTCCGAAGCCTTTTTTGCCCAAGCCGCCGCCCCCACCCTGCTCCTCATTCTCCTCTCCTCCCTACCCCTGGCCTTCCTCACCCTGCGTGAGCAGTAAACAAAATTGCCAGAAATCCCCCACTTGCGGAAAATAGACACACTTATCAACAGGTAGTGAACAGTGAACAGTCAACTTTCAACGGTGGCCCGTTCACTGTCTACTGTTCACTGTTTACTGTTTACTCTTAACTTAAGGACGGTTGTGCTGTGAAAATAATTCCCTTCTGGACTGACCAATTTCCTCATCCTACCACCTTACCCACTGTACCGTTACCTTCCCAGGTAGACGTTGCTATTGTCGGCGGCGGTTACACTGGGCTAAATGCAGCGCGGGTATTGGCAAAAAATGGCGCGTCGGTGGCTATTTTGGAGCGCAACAGGATTGGTTGGGGGGCCAGTTCACGCAATGGCGGCATGGCAACTACCGGTATTAAACAATCTATCCAGGAAATTTTCCGGCGATATGGCGAGGAGTTGGGGCGGCAGTTTTGGCAGGCTTCGTTAGATGCCATTGACACGCTTGGGGAAGTGGTGGCGGATGAGGAGATTGAGTGTCACTTTTTGCGAAAAGGGCACTTGTATCTGGCCTACAAACCCTCCCACTTTGAAGCCATGAAACAAAAAGTGACCTGGATGAAGGAAAAGTTGAACTACCCGGTCACACTGGTGCCGCGTGACCGTCTGCGGGAGGAGATTGGCACGGATGCGTTTTATGGTGGCCTGGTAGATGAGTGGAGCGCAGGGTTACACCCGGCTAAGTATGTGTTTGGTCTGGCCCAGGCGGCGGCACGGTTGGGGGTGAAGTTGTGTGAAAATACGGCCGTTTCCCGCATCGAAAAACTCTCCAACGGTTTCCAGGTTCATACCCAACAGGGTGTTATCAACGCCAAAGAACTCCTGGTGGCAACCAACGGTTACACCGACCTGCTGCTGCCTGGTTTAAAACCCCATGTTTTCCCCGTTGGCAGCTATATCATTGTCACCGAGCCGCTCTCGCCGGAATTACAGAAAAAACTCAGCCCCAAAGGGCGAATGTTTTATGACTCTAAGTGGTTTTTGAACTATTTCCGCCTCACTCCCGACGGCCGAATGTTATTTGGCGGGCGTAACAACCTTAGCACTAACCTGGATTTAACCGATAGTGCCCATCGGTTGCGTGCCCAAATGTTGCATATCTTCCCCGACTTACGGAATATCCCCATTACCCACTCCTGGACGGGTCAGCTTGGGGTTACGTTTGACCTGATGCCTCATGTTGGCAGTCTCAATGGGGTTCATTATGCGGTTGGGTATGGTGGGCACGGGGTGTCTATTGCCACCTACGTGGGGAGCGAAGTCGGGCTGATGCTGGCGGGCAAAAAACCCGCTACCCTTTTCCACAAAATTCCTCAAGAAACCCACTTTTTCTACCGCAACACCCCCTGGTTCCTGCCCTTTGCCGCCTGGTACTACCGCTTCAAAGATTGGTGGGGATAAACCTCAAAAAATTCGGCCGTTAATGACTTGATATAAAGAGATTAGAGATTGGAGATTTGTCCAATCTCTAATCCTTAATCTCCAATCCCCAAACCAAATACCATCCACATGGATGGTATTTGGATGTTGACAGGCTGGTACAGACATGGTATGATATTCTCATCACCATCCAAATGGATGGTAAATGGATGGCATAAAGAGGAAATCATGGCTGATACAGAAAAAATTACAATTAACATGAGTGTAGTGGATTTGGGGAAAGTGGATCTGTTGGTCGAAGAGGGGTTTTATTCAAACCGTACTGATTTTATTCGCACGGCCATTCGCAACCAGCTAAACCAGCACGACAATGAGGTGAAACAAAGTGTGGTGCGGAAATCTATGGCGATTGGGGCGGTGAATTACGGCCGTAAAGACCTGGAACGTGCCCTGGCGGCAGGGGAAAAGGTGGCTGCCAGTGTGGTTGGGCTGCTGGTGATTGAGGAGGATGTCTCCCCAGAACTGGCAAAAGCAACGATTGAATCGGTGAAGGTGTTGGGCGTTTTTCAGGTCAACAAAGCGGTCAGAGAGGCTATTGCCGATAAAATCAAGTAAGGGAGTGTGGCACCATGAACCAGGAAAGACGCAAGGTTTTGGAGATGATACAAAAGGGTGTTATCAATGTAGATGAGGCTGATGCCCTGCTGAACGTATTGGGATGGGGAGAAACTACGGCCGTTTCCCCCACCTTCCCTGCTTTACAAATCACCAGCACCGATTGGCCCAGTTTGCAACGTACTGTACAAGTCATTACCACCTTCATGACACAAATTCATTAGACATTATTGGAAATAAAAACTTTGTAAATTTCATGTCATTCCTTCGATGA
>CAZPEJ010000769.1:0-2654 GCA_964585465.1 uncultured Ardenticatenaceae bacterium | reverse complement strand
CATCTCGTCGACCAGATGCCCCTCGGCATCGAGCGGCCAACCACCATACCCGTACCCATCGAAACCGATTTCTAGCAATTGTTCGGCGCATTGGCGGCGCAACTCTTTGACGTTGCCACCTTGAATGACGGCGATGAGAAACGGCCGTTTTCCATCCACCCACTTTTTGCCTTCCACCAGCCGGGTGAACTCTCGTTTGCACTGCTTCGCCCACTTCACCGTGCGCTGCACCGATTCAGTCTGGGTAGCTAACGAATCATCCACATGGGTGCAATCATCCAGGCAAATCACCACATCTGAGCCGTAACTTAACTGGAGTTGGATGCTTTTTTCCGGTGTCAGGTTAAATTTGCGCCCTTCGATGTGAAAAATAGCCCCTTTTTCGTTGATAGAGCCGCTTTTGGGATTTTGCCGGATGAGCGAGTACACTTGGAAGCCGCCGGAATCGGTGAAAATCGGCCGTTTCCAACCCGCCATCTGGTGAAGCCCGCCCAACGCCTGAATGGTAGACGAACCAGGTTTTTGCATCAGGTGGAACACATTCATCTGCACCGCTTGAATGCCACAAACCAACAAATCCTGCCCATCCACCGAACGCACCACCCCCTGTGTGCCATCCGGCAGGAAAGCGGGTAGAGAGAGTGTGCCATGTGGCAGGTGGAGATGAGAGATTGGAGATTGGAGATTGATCAAGGTAATTGAGTAATTGAGTAATTGGGTAATTGCTGGATTACCCAGTTACCGGTGATAACATGAATTTGAAACCAGATGCCCCTGCTGCGTTTATGGAGAAAATGAAAACGTTGTTGGGGGATGAATTTGCTGAATTTGAACAAAGTTATGCCCACGATGAACGGGTGGGGTTGCGCGTCAACACGCTCAAAATCACCCCTGATGATTTTATCAAACTCGCCCCGTTTGCGCTTACGCCAGTTGGGGAGCATGAACCAGCCGGTTTTTTGGTGCAGAAAGAGATGAGAGATTGGAGGTTAGAGACTCCTCTAATCTCCAATCTCCAATCTCCAACCTTTCGCCCTCCTGGCTCCCACCCTTATCACGCCGCCGGACTGTACTATTTGCAAGAACCCGCCGCCATGACGGTAGCCGCTTTGCTCCAGCCACAGCCTGGGGAATTGGTGTTAGATTTATCGGCCGCGCCAGGCGGGAAAAGCACCCATCTGGCGGCTTTGATGGGGGATGAGGGGTTGTTGGTTGCCAATGATGTAGACCACAAACGTGCCTGGCTGCTGGCAGAAAATTTGGAGCGATGGGGGGTACGGAATACCCTGATTTTGAATGATGCTCCTGAACGAATTGCAACGACATTTGGCCCTATTTTTGACAAGGTGTTGGTAGATGCACCCTGCTCTGGGGAAGGCATGTTTCGGAAGAAGGGCGGTTTTGAGTGGAGCCAGAACATGGTGGTGGCTTGCGCCCGGCGGCAAAACAACATTTTGTTATCGGCGGCCGGGTTGGTGAAGGCGGGTGGCAAACTGATTTACGCCACTTGTACCTTTTCGCCAGAGGAAAATGAACAGGTAATCGGCCGTTTTCTCACCACCCATCCCGACTTTACACTGGTAGACCTGCCCCATTTGGCTGGTTTTGGGCGTGGGCGGGCGGAGTGGGGGGAGATGGAACACGGGTTAACGCGGGTGGAGACAGATTTGACCAGGACGGTGCGCTTGTGGCCGCATAGGTTTCCTGGTGAAGGGCATTTTATCGCCTTGTTGCAAAAAAGTGGGACGGCCGAAACGGCCGTTCCTCGCCCCTTCCGCCCTACCAAACCCCCAACCCTGCAACCCTGGCACACCTTTGTTTCTCACGCTTCGCTCCTCGCTCTTCGCCCCGCGCTCTTCACGGAAGTAAACGGCCGTCTCTATGCCCTCCCCACCCTTGCCCTGGACACGGGAAACCTGCATATCCTGCGTTACGGTTTACTGCTAGGTGAAATGGGCAAGGGGTACTTCAAACCTGCCCACACCCTGGCACTAGCCCTCAAAACGGCCGAATTGCCGGAAACGGTCAACTTTACCGCCGATTCTGCCGAAATCCGTGCCTATCTGAGCGGCCAAGACTTGCCCAGCCCCGGTGCCGATGGCTGGAAGGTGGTCACAGTGGATGGGTTTGTGGTGGGGTGGGGTAAACGGGTAAACGGCCGTTTGAAGAACCATTACCCAAAGGGTTTACGGCGATTTTAGCAATTGGGTGAATTGGGTACCTCCTGACGTTTTTGCTGAAAGCTGATAGCTAAAAGTTGTCCGAAACGAGTACAAGATTGATAATGATAGGGTTGTGCGAATCTTGTAACGAAAGAGGTGTTATGCCCGGCAAAAATTACGGTTTTGTAATAGACAACCGCAAATGTATTGGTTGCCATGCCTGTTCCACTGCTTGCAAGAGCGAAAACGAAGTTCCTGTGGGGGTGTATCGTACCTGGGTAAAGTATGTAGAGACGGGGGCTTTCCCAGATACGCGCCGTCACTTTCAGGTGACTCGGTGTAATCATTGTGCCAACCCGCCTTGTGTTCGTATTTGCCCGGTGCAGGCGATGTACCAGCGGGAGGATGGTATTGTGGAGTTTGACAGCCAATTTTGTATTGGTTGCAAGGCGTGTTTGCAGGCGTGCCCTTATGATGCCATTTATATTGACC
>CAZPEJ010000768.1:0-2656 GCA_964585465.1 uncultured Ardenticatenaceae bacterium | reverse complement strand
ATAGCTGCTACCACTCACCTGCCCATCCACCACTATCAACCCCGTCGCCACATACTCTGGCGTAAAATACCCCCCATTCACCACCAGCAACGCGCCTGTCTCCCGCTGCCAATCTGCCAATAATTGGGGTTTGCCAGGGTGGTAAACAATGCCAAACTGGAACTGCGATGGCTCAATTCGCAGCAGATACAGGGCTTCGTTGGGCTGCCCGGCCGCATCAAACAAGGTCATTTTGCGCCGTTCCAGCCCCGGCCGCAACAACTCCCAACCGGTATCGGGGGACGGGGTGGTTATCGTGTCAGTCGGTTGTGGGGTAGCTGTTGCCGTCATGGGGGTAGGAGTCCACAAAACGGCCGTTGCCAGGGGCAAGATAGGTGTCGGAAAGGAGGTAACGTCCTGTTCCTGGCACCCCGTCAGCCATCCGACAAACAAGAGGAGAGCATAAAGCTGGGCGCATTTCATACGGCACATGGCAAATCACTCCCCCCGTTTTTCCTGCGCCAAAATGATTTGCAACCGGTGAATGCGAGCAGAAAGGGGGTCGAAGCCGAGGGCAATTAACACTTCATCCGGTCGGCCCGTTTTGCTCTCCTGCAAATAGAGGTGCATCCACAACTGCACCCCGTGTTCGGCCGTTTCCTCCCAGGTGATGCCAAGAATCAGCGGGCGCAAGTCATACTTTTTGCCCCGTCGCTCTTGCCAGTGGGAATCGTTTGCCAGTAGAACCATGATTTTTTGCTGCAAATCGGCCGTGTTGACCGCATCCAACAGTGTGACACGGTAGATAGATTCGGCCGTGATGGTTTGTAAGGCAGGGGCATTCAATGGTACTTCTTCTACCTGATACACCTCAATCCCCGGAGCCATACGGTTCATCATTTGCAGCCGCGCCGCCTCCGGTTCCAGCCGCTCCATCAACCAGATGTCTGCCAGCTCATGTTCGCTGGTGTACCCTAGCGGCAAAGCGGTTGCCATTTGCATTCGCGGGCGGCGGTTAAAACCCATGCTGTAGGAAACGGGAATGCGGGCCCGATTCAGCGACCGTTCCAATGTACGGGCTAAATCCAGATGGCCGATAAAACGGGTCGGCCCCGTTTTACCAAAAGTCAGGCGCAGGCGTTGAACGTAGTTTGCTTCAGTCATATCCCTGAATTGTAACAGGCTGAAACGTGAATAGAAAAATAACCGTTTTCATTGTTCTCTACCTCTCCTTGCATTACAATCGCCACAATGAACGGCCGATTTTTTTTAACCGCTCAATTTGCCAAACTGCTCACCCTGTTATTCGTTTTAACGGCGTGTCAACGCCCCGACCCGGCCGTTACTCTGGTGGTAACACCTATTTCTGTCTCAATCACCCCATTTCTGACCCCGGTCGCGGCACAGGGAGGGGCACCCACACCAGTTCTCACCCCCTACATCAACCCAGCCCTGCCCACCTATGTCGGCATTCCCACCCAAGACACACCACATTCGGCCGTTTCTGATACCCCCTCCACCGTTATTCACCTGGTCAACCCTGGGGAAACCCTGGGGTACATTGCCCAGCAATATGGCACTACCCTGGAAGAACTGGTACAGCTAAACCAGTTGCAACAAACGGATTTACTCTTTGTCGGCCAACAAATCCTGGTGCCAGGTACCGCAACACAAGTAGCTTCTAACTTCAAACTCATTCCCGACAGTGAACTGGTTTATGGCCCGGCAGCCAAAGGATTTGATGTTCGCACCTTTGCCAACCCTTACAACGGTCAATTATTGCTCTATCAAGAAACAGTGGAGGGGCAACAACTGGCCGGGCCAGAAATTGTCTCCCTGATAGCCCACCGCTACAGCGTCAACCCACGTCTATTGCTGGCGGTGTTGGAGTATCGTGCGGGTTGGGTGACCAAAACCATTGCCACCGGGGCATGGGATACACAAACACCGTTGGGGGTAAATAAACCAGGGTTGACCGGGCTGTATCAACAATTGGGTTGGGCTGCCAATGAACTAAACTGGGGGTATTACGGCCGTTCTGAGGCTGGCCTCCATAATTTTACCCTGGCCGATGGCAGCCGACTGGCTTTTGCCCCTGAGATTAACAACGGCACGGCCGGGTTGCAACGGCTGATGGCCGGGTTTGACGGCACCACCTATGAAAGCTGGCAGCAGGCTGTGTCGGCAAACGGTATTTTTCTCACCTACTCTCAACTATTTGGCAGTCCCTTCGCCTACACCGTTGACCCCTTGTGGCCGACGGGCATGAGCCAACCATTTTTGACTCTGCCCTGGAGCAGCAGCGAAACCTGGTACTTCACGGGTGGGCCACACGGCGGCTGGGCTTCCGGCTCCGCCTGGGCCGCCCTGGATTTTGTGCCGCCGGGGGAACAGCTGGGGTGTGTGTCATCCGATGATTGGGTGCTGGCAATGGCTGATGGGGTGGTGACACGCAGCGATTTTGGCGCAGTGGTGGTTGACCTGGATGGAGATGGGTTTGCTGGCACAGGTTGGGCCATTACCTATATGCACCTGGAAAGTCGGGAGCGTGTGCCTGCGGGAGCGGTGGTGCAAACTGGCGACCGATTGGGGCATCCATCCTGTGAAGGGGGGTTTTCTAACGGCACCCATACCCACATTGCCCGCACATATAACGGCCGTTGGGTGGCTGCCGATG
>CAZPEJ010000767.1:0-2657 GCA_964585465.1 uncultured Ardenticatenaceae bacterium | reverse complement strand
TAAACAATTTGTTTCTTTCCTTGCAAACAATTTATGGAAACTCAACAGGTGTCCAACCGAATACTGTAGGGCCCGATTCAGTTAATACCTGCGTTTCCCAACTCGGAATATCCAGCAAACGTAACGACTCATTACCGTTAGTGCTTTTCATACTGTATAAAAATTGTGTTTCAGTTATCCATTCTCCATCAATAAAGGTAGCCTCTGGATTACAAATTTCACCTGCCCACCCAGTAAGGGTGTCTACCATAACGCCTGGCCCATCTTGATTGAAATACCCCAGGTGATAATGAATGTATCTTCTATCAGGAGACCAACTAAGGTCTTGTATTTGCTGCCAATTAGTCATGTAGGGAAAGGGTTGTGGTGGAAGTGGTTCCGTTTCTCCATCACGATTTAGGCTAACCAATTTATTATACTGTTTATTTTTCTCTACCATGTATACACTAAACAATACATGATTACCGTCAGTAGCCCAATCAGGTTCAGGATAAGGATAAGGAGGTAAGTTCACTGATCGCCGCCAGATTTTGGCACTGTTTTGTCTATCTAACAAAGCAATTTCGGGAGTATTAGACTGACTCCATGCTGTGTAAAGTACCAGTTGTTCGGTTGGGTCAGTTGAGGCAATTCCATTATAAAAAGGCGCAGACTCAAATTGATAATTTGGTAAATCAAGATTATCATCAATAACCTCAATATCCTGTGTAATTGGATCTACAAGTACAAACTTTCGATTTACCCCAATACCAAGAATGTGATCAACGGATTCCAAAAGTTTAAGCCGACCATCTGGTAGCCAACCAACGACTGATGTAGAAGGCATCGCAATTGGTGAGCCAATCACCCCTTGGCTTTCCAAATCGTAAATAATGGCGTAACCGTCACTTGCCTCTGGGTTTAAATAGAGCAGTACCTGAGTTGTATTCATTAAAAGATAAACCCATGCAAATTGATTTTCAGGGATCGAATAGACTAAAGATGGGGTAGGACTTTTGTTTGATATAGCCCAAAGGTTAGGCTCGATGTAAAAGAGGATGCTTCCGACTGCTAACAAAGAGGGAGCATTGGAAGTTACTATAGATGGACAACTGTCAACCAAAGAAATACCCCAGGGTGTAATTGTGGGAATAGGACTAGAGACTGGGGTAACACTGGGAAAGGGAGATAGCGTTGGTTCATAAGTAACTGTTTGGGATAGTACAGTTGGTATGTTAGTTACCAGTGGGGATGGAGCAGATTCCGGTGTTGCATTGGGTTCCCCTCCAGGAGAGATGGTGTTTGTGGATTGTAACTGGTTTGAATCGCTAGTAGGCGATGTAGAAGTACAGGCAGAAAGAATAGTAGCCAGGATTAGATATAAATATCTAACAAAAGTCTGATGGTACATCATATTTCTGAGCCGAATCATTTTTTTGCTCCTTGCAATAGAACTATAAATCTTTTTATCAACAACCAGGATGAGCATCAAATCCACTGATGAGTGAAAAGACTGCGAATTCCGTCAAATCTTTGTAACCTACTGTACCAGTGAAAGTGATACTATCGGTCAACTCAACAACCATTGGTTTGACAATATTGAGAGCGTGTGTAAATAACAAAAAGAGAATCCGGGGGAGGTTGCCCACGTTTTGTGGGTGCAGGACTCGCATAAAATACCCTTTGGCTAGCTAGGTTTCCGAGACCATATTGATCCATATTCGTCCAAAGAGATTGGATAGTATCTGGATTAGAATAATTAACCCAATCACTTGGCCTGTTTGACAAGTGACCACCTGTACCAGGATTATTCACCGCCTGATTAGCAAAATACCTAAGACCTACCATAGCTTCAGGGTTGTAGCGGCTATTATGTTGAATGTTATAAATTGCTGAATTACTTATACTCTGGCTAGAATTTACAACGTTGGTAATTGGATGAGAGTATGACCAAAATCCGTTAAAACACGAGGCACTCCAAGGGCCATCTGAACAAAACTGATTGTACTTATGCGTAATGGCCTCAAGTAGTTCAGGAAGAATATACCAGGATCCGTCCTCGTTTTGACTTATTGTATGACCTGCTTCATGTTGCAACAACATCATCATAGCTTCTTCTGCATTGACGGAACTTCCATACCAGGTTTTCTTTTGTTTTAAGCCTTTTTGAAGAGTATTAAATGCATCATATGCCTGCTTCCCCCCTGGTCCAGAAGGATCGCCAACTGGTCGATCAGTAAGCCCATCCGGCGGTTCCCCTGGTAATGGAGGCGGTGATGGTTCTGGTTCAATACCGGGCAAAGCCTCACCACTACAACCATCGCCCGCGCCACACTCTCGGTGGCCTGAGGGGTCGGTGAAGTTGAGGGGGGAGTTGAGGACGTAGCTGTAGCGGTTGAAGGATTGGGGGTTGGAGGGATTGGGGACGAGAGTGTCGGCCGTTATGAAGCGGGCCAGTCCTGGGGAGTAGTATCTGGCGTTCATGTAGATGAGACCGAGGTCGTCGTTGTGCAGGTGGCTGGTGAAACCGCTCTCCGTCAGGATGCTGTTATCCCCCCGGCGGTAGCCGCCAAAGGGCAAGTAGTAGGTTTTGTCCACCAGTTGCCCTGCGCTGTTGGCTATCACGCTGGTGCTGCCTAAAACCTGTCCTGAGCTTGTCGAAGGATGGTCGCTGTAGA
>CAZPEJ010000766.1:0-2658 GCA_964585465.1 uncultured Ardenticatenaceae bacterium | reverse complement strand
CTGGCGAGTGTTACCTGACCCCGAAACCTGGCAAAAGGTGGTGCAGCAAGGGTTAGCTGGCAACGGCATCCAGTTTTGACCAGTTGACAACAACAGGTAAGGATATTACGATTAGGCTAATCGTAATATCCTTATTTTGGAGGTTTGCCGATGTTAATTGGCAGAGAACGAGAGTTGAAAGAACTCGACAGCCTGTTACAAACACCGTCTCCTCGATTGGTAGCTGTCACAGGGCGACGACGATTAGGTAAAACAACGCTCTTAGTAGAGTGGGCGAAAAAGAGTGGGCTTCCTTATCTTTACTGGGTAGGTTCCCACTTTCCATCCGATACACTACTAACAGAATTTTCTAAAAAAGTATGGCAGCATGGTCACCCTGGCGAACGAGTGCCTAAACAGTTTCGGTATGAGACCTGGTTTGAAGCCTTTGAACTGCTGGCTGAAAGTTGCCGGGGGGAAAAACGGCACATCATTATTCTGGATGAGTTCCCCTATGCGGTGCAATCTGAAGCAGCTCTCCCCTCTGCGTTACAAAATGCCTGGGATCATCACCTGAAATTTAGCAATGTGTGTATAGTTGTATGTGGTAGCCAGGTCGGGATGATGAATCGGTTGTTGGGAGCTGATGCCCCGTTATATGGCCGAATGGCTGGCCCGTTACGAATTCGCCCCCTGCCCTTTACTGCAACAGCTGCCTTTTTTCCCCGTTACACCGCCGAGCAGCGGGTAGCGGTTTATGCCGTTTTAGGAGGTGTACCCGCCTATTTAGAACAGTTTTCCGATTCTCTCACTTTGTTAGAAAACCTGCGCCACAACCTGTATCGGGATGTTGGTTTGTTTCGCACTGACCCAGATTATCTTGTGGGAGAGCAGGTGCGAGACTTGAGCAATTATCAAGCGGTTTTATCAGCAATCGCCTTGGGAGCGCATAAACCTGGTGATATTAATCTACAAGCTGGTTTACCCCATCATTCCGGTGTAGACCCCTACCTGACACAACTGGTGGAGATGGATTATGTGCGGCGGGAATTGCCAGTTACCATTCCACCAGAAAAACGACAAACTTCCCGATTAAGCCGCTATGTGGTGGCAGACCACTATTTACGTTTTTACTTTCGGTTCATTCGCCCTAACCTGGACATTGTGGCACAACAACTCCATGATGAATTGGAGTACCGGATTGGTGACCAATTGCGGGCCTTTATCGGTATGACTGCTTTTGAAGAGTTATGTCGTGAGTGGGTATTAGTGCAGGCGCGTAACCGAAAATTACCGTTTTCGGCGGAACAGGTAGGTTCGCATTGGGGAGGAGATGTACAGATAGATGTAGTGGCTATCAATTGGCGCGAAAAAGCTATTCTTTTGGGCGAGGCTAAATGGCAGATAGACGCGGTGGGACGGTCAGTGATTCGGGAGTTAATTGAAGAGAAAACACCGAAATTATTAAGATGTTTGCCAGATGAAGGGAAGTCGTGGCAGGTTTATTACGCTTTTTTTGCTCGAGGAGCGTTCACCGAAGCCGCTCGTGAACTGGCACAGACACATCACGCCGTTGTAGTTGGGTTGAGCCAGCTAGACCAGGATTTGTTGACTACTTCCCTTTGATAAGACTTATGCTTAAACGGCCGTTTTTGCCGTATAATCCCAAGAATGGTTAACCATGAGGTGACTTTATGACCGTGCAAAATGTGACACTCCCCCTACCTGAACATGTTTACTTGCGATTTCAACAAGTCGCTCAAACCACCCGGCAGTCCGTCACAGAAGTGTTGCTTCATGCTGTGCAAGTTGGTAGCCCACCGGATTGGGAGCATGTACCAGCTGAGTTTCAGGCTGACCTGGCTGCCCTAGACCGGCTAGATGATGCGTCCCTTTGGCAAGTAGCACGCAGCTACCAGACAGATTTAGACATGGAACGGTATCAGGCACTACTCGACAAAAATGCCAATGAGTCCATCTCCCCAACCGAACGGGCGGAACTGACCCAACTTCGCACCGAGGCTGACCGTTTTATGCTCCGCAAAGCGCACGCTGCCGCCCTGCTCCGTTGGCGTGGGCACCAACTTCCCCCGGCCGAAAAGATGTAATCTCCATGAGTACCTATTTGACTGTTCCCCTCCGTCGCCGGTTAGAGGAGACTGATGACCATGCCTGTGCCTATTGCCAGACCACCCAAGCCAGTTCTGGACAGTTGATGACAGTTGAACACATTCAACCAGAGAGCAAAGGTGGCAAAACTGAGTTTGCCAACCTCTGTTTTGTTTGCAGGCAGTGTAATGAGTACAAAGGCTCTGTCACTGAACTGGAAGACCCCCTGACCCGAAAACTCACGCCGTTATTTCACCCACGACGACAAATCTGGGCTGAACACTTCGCCTGGGATGTGTCTGGCACACGACTGATGGGATTAACGGCCGTTGGTCGTGTCACAACAATTGCCCTCAAGATGAATCACCCTGTGATAGTCGAATCTCGACGACGGTGGGTGAGCGCGGGTTGGCATCCACCCGGCCGTTAGACCTGCCAAACCCCTCCATTACCTTGTCACAGCCAGTTCTTTACACTGGCTGTTTTTGTTTTATACCCCTTTTTTTATAGGAGGAGCCATGACCCGCCTCGCCAACAGTGCCAAAGCAGGCTATTTTCCCATTCCCCCTG
>CAZPEJ010000765.1:0-2665 GCA_964585465.1 uncultured Ardenticatenaceae bacterium | reverse complement strand
GTCATAGGCATCTACCTTTAACATCGGCACACCCCATACATCTTCCATAATAATTTCTGCTTGCCAGCCACTTTCTGGCTCCCACTTTTTATAAATTGCCTCACTTGGCCAATCCCAGATAAAAACATGTATACCTTCTTGTTTATCTACAAATAGTTGTACGTAATCTGTATTAAGGTACAGTCCACTTTCATGGGGTATGAGATTATCGGACCAATCTCCATCAGGTGAACGCACTATATGATGTACCAATGTATCACTATAAGGCCCTTCAATAATCAAGCTCAATATATGAACCTGACCACTTTCAGTAACTTGTACAGACTCTAAAATAATATCGTGCCAGTCAGGCAGAGGAACTTTTACTATATTACTCCACATCCCTCCAGGTGAAAGTGTTTGATAAAACAATGTAGTAGGTTCAGGATGATTAGTTGTCCAGGCAAAATGGATGGTGCCATCTCTGCCAATATCCATTCGTAGGTTGGTTCTTGTCATTTCTTGAAGTGTCCAAGAACCCTCAGGCTGTTGACTTAAGTAAAACGCCATATTTTCTCTATAGTTGTTTCCTTTTACTGTAATGAGAGCATGAATTTGCCCATGATGATCTATAACAACCTTTCTGACGAATATCCACCATTGAGAAGGATCATCTTGAAGAGTAGCTACTGTCTGAAAAACTGACCAAGAGCCTGTGATTGGTTTGGTAGCATATTGTATCTTAAGGGGATCTGGAGTAATGATAACCAAATGGATTTGATCATCAGGGGTTGCTAAAAGCCCAAAATCCATAGCTTCTACGTTTAACGTTTCGCTTGTCCAGGTACCTGTGGCGGAACGTATTGAGTAAACAATTGAAGAGCCATTTCTCCACATAAAATGGAAATTGCCCCATCTATCTACTACAGCATCGGAAATTTCTGGTTCATAAAAGTCTGCATCTTCCCCAGATGTTAAACAAGGGTAGGTACAACTTTGACTGCCTAATAAAACAGCTTGATTGCCGGTATGTCGTTTATTTGTCAGATCTGTTGGGAGAGAACCACTAACTATCCAGTTAGTTAAAGAAGAAGATTCAAAGTTCCCATTTATCACTACATTATTCGCTGGTGGTAAATATAGCTGGGTAACGACTTCTTGATTAAGGGTTGTCGCAGTCACATTACCATAACCTGCACGATTTATGTCCAAAACGTGTGCACCTGTATCGCTTAATAAACCGTAAAATATACCTTCTTGGTCAGTAATAGCCTCAAAAATAGGGTCAGGTGAAATAGAAACTGGAACGTCAGACCAGGGGAAACCACGATTATCGGAAACTTGACCCCATAGAGGCCAGCTATAAAACGTGGTTACTGCATCATGTGAGGATGGCCAGGCCTCTATATTGCCTGCTACATCATGGGCCCGGCTGCGGAAATATACGGTAGTCCCTGGATTAGCAGGAAAGATAGAATTGGTTGTAGTAACAGCAGTCTGCCAATTGATCCATTGTCCATTGTTCCCAACTCGGTATTGAATGTCATAATTCTTTATACCAGAATTTGTATCACTCCCAGACCAATCTACTTGAAAATTAGGAGTTTGTGCGATTTCTGTTGTAGCCGACACGAAAGACATAGGAGCAGCAATGTCCGTTGTTTGCCAGTCTGGATGCCAATTCAGGTTGTAAATTGAAGTATGCACAAAGTGTGTGGCCAGTTCATAATGACTAATATTTGCGTCAGTCCAATACCAGTTTCCCTGGTATTCAATAAAGGCAATATATGTAAAGGCGATATAATTACCATCAGGTGACCAGCTACCCGCCCAGGCATCTGCTTGCGGAGGATATTGGAATAGCATTTGTTGATTGGAACCATCAGCATTCATTAACCATAATTCAAGCCAGCCGTCATCATTCCCGTCAGCACTATAAGCAATTTTGCTTCCATCAGGCGACCAGGTTGGGTAGAAGCTAGAAGGTTGAGTTGAGAGTTGTGTTTGGCCGCTACCATCAGCATTCATTACATAAATGCGATAGCCACCTGTACGATTAGATACAAAAGCAATTTTGCTGTTATCTGGAGACCAGGTAGGGTACCCATCAAAATTACCATGATAGGTCAATCTAATGTTATTACTCCCATCTGCATTCATAATGTAAATTTCTGACTGTCCGTCGCGGTAGGCCTGAAAAGCAATACGACTATTATCCCAAGCCCAAACAGGGTTGACATCGTCACTATTGTTATTTGTTATAGGAGTTTGCCCAGAGCCATTACTATTCATTAGATACAATTCATAATCGCCTGTTTGATTAGAAGTGTAAACAATTTGAGTACTACCACGGTTCAAGCTTGGGTGAATATCTACCGATGTATTAGTTGTAAGTCGCGTTTGGGGATAGCCATTATCACCGCTACTGTAAATTTCCCAATTCCCATCGCGGTAGGACTGGAAGACAACCTTGCTCCAGGGAATAATGTCAGGCGAAGAAGGGTGAGCAGGCTCGTTCTCCAGTTTATCCATTGTTGGTAGTTGGGTGAGCCATGAACGATCTTCTAGAGGGGGAGGGGGAAGAGGTGAGTCGGCTAAAACGGTAGTAGCAAAAATAGTAGTAATAGTTGTTATGAACACCAGAAATCGTATATGTCGAGATAACATGATCTTCCTCCTTTAATAA
>CAZPEJ010000764.1:0-2669 GCA_964585465.1 uncultured Ardenticatenaceae bacterium | reverse complement strand
GGCAATGGCAGCCGGGCGGGTTGTCGGATGAACAGTTAGGTCAAATCATAGACCTGAAAAAAAGAGGACAGGCTATTGGGGCAGAACGGCCGTCAGACATCCAACTGATTGACCAGGCAGTGGCCGCCGGGCTGCAAAACGTGATTGTGGTAGATGTAACGGCTCAAGGGGGGATGGAACCAGCCCTCAACCGTGCCCTGGATGTGGGGTATCGGTTGGTGCTGGCAAATAAAAAACCGTTTGCTGGCCCCTGGGCCACTGCCCAACGGTTTTTTAATAACCCTGCTGTGCGCCATGAATCTACCGTTGGGGGCGGGCAGCCTGTCATTGCCACTTTGCGCTATTTGTTAGACACCAACGACCCGGTTGAGCGAATTGAAGGGCAGTTAAGCGGCACATTGGGGTACATTTGCGGCCGTTTAGATCACGGTGTGCCCTTTTCCCAGGCTATCGCCGAGGCCAAAAGTAAAGGGTACACCGAACCAGACCCACGCGAAGACCTGGGGGGCAAGGATGTGATGCGAAAAATGATGATTTTGGGGCGTATGGCGGGTTGGCCGTTGGAGGAGGCAGATATTACGGTGGAGTCGCTTTATACGCCGGAATTAGCGGCTTTGTCGGTGGAACAGTTCATGGCGGCGGCTCATACAATGGATGAAACCATGCGGGCAAGGGTAGAAACGGCCGTTTCCCAGGCTCACGTTTTGCGGTTTGTCGCCCAATTAGAACAAGGTAAAGGCTCTGTGGGCCTCAAAGCCATACCAGTTCACAGCCCACTGGCAAACCTGAAATACATCAGCTTTCGCACCACCTACTACCAGAGCGATCCTCTGCTCATTGGTGGGCGTGGTGCCGGGGTAGACATGACAGCCGCCGGAGTGTTGGGGGATATGATTGGACTGGTGCGGGAAACGTAAAACGTGAAACGTCTCTTAAGCCCGTTCAATGTTCAAAGCCTGCCGCCGCACACGGTAACTGCCTGATTTTCCCAACACCTGAGTCACCAAAGATTCTGGCACATCCACCCAGGTGTGTTGCTCCTGGATGCGAATGGCACCAATGGTTGAGCCGGGGATATTGGCATGGTAGGCAATGGTACCCACCACGTCGTTCGGGCGCAGGCCATGTGCTTTGCCTGCGTTTAACATCAGGCGCACCATCCCTTGTTCACGCGGGCGCGGGGGAGCAGAACGGCCGTTTTCCCGGCTACGTTCTTTTCGTTCTCGTTCACGCGGAGCCGCCTCGACCACCTCATTCACTGGGGCAATGGGGCGTTGTTTTTCCTCTGCACGAGCCAGTTTGAGGGCCGCCGCCGCAATATCTATCAAATCATGCCCCTCAGCCAGCAGTTGGGAAACCATCTCTTTCTCTCGTGTACAACGCCCCCGCCGCAACCACATCCCCATTTTTTCCATCAACTGCCCTTCCCGTTGCGCCTGAATATCAGCCACCGTTGGCAGGGCAGCCCTGGCGATGTTTTGCCGGGCAAACTGCTCAATCTTCCGCAGCCGCCAATGTTCCGCCGGGGTTAACAGCGTTAAGGCGATGCCCGTTTTGCCTGCCCGGCCCGTCCGCCCCACCCGATGCACATACACTTCTGGGTCAAGTGGCAAGTCATAGTTAAATACATGGGAAATGTCCTCAATATCCAACCCACGCGCCGCCACATCGGTAGCTACCAAAACTTTAATCTGGTTATTGCGGAAACGGTTTAACACCTGTTCGCGGGCATCCTGGCTCAAATCGCCGTTGAGAGCCTCGGCAGGAAAACCGCGCACTGCCAACTCATTAGCCAGTTCCCCTGTGCCCACTTTGGTGCGGACAAAAATGAGGGCACTGGTCACAGGTTCCACCTCAAACAGGCGGGTAAGGGCTGCCAGTTTGTCACTTTCCTGTACCAGGTAATACCGTTGCTCAATGGCGGCTACGGTCAGTTGGGTACGTTGCAGGGTAATAGAGTGGGGTTGGCGCAGGTAACGGTCGGCCAGGTTGCGGATTTCTGGTGGCAAGGTGGCAGAAAACAGGGCTGTCTGGCGTTGGCTGGGGGTTTCTTTGAGGATTCGTTCGATGTCTTCCACAAAACCCATGCTCAACATTTCGTCTGCTTCGTCTAACACCACTGTCTGCACCCGGCTCAAGTCCAGGGCGTTTTGTTCCATCAGGTCAATCAGCCGCCCTGGGGTGCCTACGACCACATCCACCCCTTTTTGCAGGCGGTGAATCTGGCGGTGGTAGGGTTGTCCACCATAGATGGCTAATACTCGCGCGTCGCGGAAACGGCCGTAATCGTGGATTGCCCGTGCCACTTGCAAAGCCAGTTCGCGGGTAGGCACCAAAATCAATCCCTGGGGATAACCCAGACCGGGTGTTAAATTGTGTAATAGGGGAAGAGAAAAAGCGGCCGTTTTGCCGGTACCTGTTTGCGCCTGACCAATTACATCTTGTCCGGTCAGCATCACCGGAATCACACGGCTTTGAATAGGGGTAGGGGTGGTATACCCCAACTCAGAGACAGCCTGCACCAGCTGTGGGTGCAGGTTTAAGGAAGAAAATTCAGTTGTCATCATACTCCTGCTTGTGTTTTGCCAGGTTCTGTGGGGTTCAATACTCGCCAGTCCCATCACTGTTCACTGAGTACTGAACCTTTCCCAATCAACAGCCCACTCACG
>CAZPEJ010000763.1:0-2677 GCA_964585465.1 uncultured Ardenticatenaceae bacterium | reverse complement strand
CGCTGCTCTTTCGGTGTAAGCGCATCCCACGCACGTTCAGCCGCCTTTTGCCGCAACAACTTTTGCCAATCGGGAATCAACGAACGGGGCGGCAAACTGTAACACCGTTGCCACAGAGCCAGATAAGCCGTTTCTTCCGCCTGCCATTGCTCATCCCCCCAACCCAACTCAGGCTGACAGATGGCACGAATACGCGGCAGATAAGCCGCCCCGCCCCTCGGCAACAACAGCCCCAACCGCACCCGCCGCAGTAACAAATCATCCAGATGCACCACTCCCTCCGCCCGCGCCGCCCAACGCAGTTCAGCCCACAAAACAGGGGTTCCGGGAATGTAACTTAACTCGTCAAAACTTTCCTCCCGCCGGGCAGCCGCCACCAACGCCGGGGCATCGGCTCCATAACGGCCGTTTAGCCGCTTGCACAACTTCTCATCCAGCCCATCCCCCGGCAGCGGGTTGTTGACACTGTTTAACACCGGGGTATCCCCATCCAAATCGGGCAAATCGGGCAAATCATGGCGTACCGCTTCTAACACATCCAGGGCAATACGGCGAAACGTGGTCAATTTGCCACCCGTCACCGTCAATAACCCGTTTTCCTGCATCACCACATGGTCACGGGACTCATGCGAAGGGTCTTCTGCGCCTGTGCCAATCACCGGTCGCACCCCGGCAAAGGTAGAAATCACATCCTCCAACGTCAAGTTAAGAGATGGGAACTGGGAAGTGATGGCAGCCATCAAATAGGCAACTTCCTGTGGGGTAATCATCGGCTCGTCTTGCAGCGAATCGTGATAATCCACATCTGTCGTGCCCAGCAGAGTGACACCTTCCCAGGGGAAAACAAAAACCGGGCGTTGATCCAGCGGGTGGGCAAAGGTGATGGCCTGGGCGGCCGGAAAACGCCAGCCCGGAAATAACAAATGGCTACCACGCAACGGCCGAATTTTGGCCTCTACCCCAATTTGTAGCCGCAATGTGTCTGCCCAGGCTCCCGTTGCATTGATGATCACACGGGCAAACACCTCAACCCGTTGTTTGGTTTCGTTATCACACAGCCGCACACCCTTCACCCGGCCATCGGCATCCCGCAGCACCGATTCGGCGGTGGCATAGTTCAACGCCACCCCACCATCCGCCACCGCTTCCCGAATCACCCGCAACACCAGCCGCGCATCATCTGTTTGGGCATCACCATAACGAAACCCACCTTTTAACCCCTCTGGAGTAAGGTAAGGGGCTAACATGCGGAAATCTTGCGGCCGATAGTAGCGGTGCCCCCACTCCAGAGCCAGCAGGTCATAGATAGTTAAACCGACACGATACACAAAACGGCCGACTTTATCCCCCTCATATGTTGCCAGCAAAAAACCCAGCGGGTCAATCAACCCCGGCCCTTCCTCCAATAACTGTTCTCGTTCATGCACCGAGGCCATCGTCACATCAATACGCCCCTCTTTCAGGTAACGTAATCCACCGTGAACCAGTTTAGAGGAACGGCTAGACGTGCCCCAGGCAAAATCCCGCTGCTCTACTAACAACGTTTTTAGCCCCAGCCGGGTTGCCTCGCGCAAAATGCCCGCCCCAGTAATGCCACCCCCCACCACTACAATATCCCAGGGCTGCTGAAGCTGTGACCACGTTTCTTTACGCCAGTTGCTAAACCACATGTTCAGGTAATAATTTTCCCGGATTCATCATCCCTTCCGGGTCAAACTGTTTGCAAACGGCCGTTAACACCGCCATGCCCAGTTCCCCTTTTTCCGCTGCCAGGTAGGGGGCGTGGTCAGTGCCAACCCCGTGTTGATGGCTGATCGTGCCACCATGCGCCAGAATGACCTGGGATGCGGCCGTTTTTAAGGTTTGCCACCGGCTTAAGGTTTCGTCGGGGTCTGCGGCCAGCCGGAAGGCATAGGTGGTGTAGATGCTGGCTCCGTGTGAGTAAACGTGGGAGAGGTGGGTGAATACATGAACCCGCTCTCCCAGGTGGGCCAGGGCCGGACGCAGAGTGGCTTCAATGCCGTTCAGGGTGGGGGTGACGCTGCTCCAGGGAACGGCCGTTTCCAACGTATCCACCCCATACCCCATTTGCCATAACGTATTTCGTAAGTATGGGGTGCGGAACCGCCCTTTGTGCCACTGTTTGCCAAAACTTTTGCCAATGTGCATCCCCCGATGGTCGCTGGTGATACTCAGGGCTTCTTTGCGAGCCATTTTGACCACCGCATCCGGGCCGGTAAAACCCAGCAGCAGCATACATTTTTCTTCATCCACCCCGCGAATTGCCAGCAGTTTTTCCAACATGCCAATGAGAAACTCATGCCCGGCCAGGGCCAGGGTGGTGGTGGTTTCAACGGCCGTACTCAGCCGCGTCATGGAGAGGGGCAGCCCGGCCTGGATAATGGCACGAACGGCCGTTTGCCCCTGGGCAAAGTCGGGGAAAAAGACAGCGTGAAACTCCTCCGTTTCTGGCAAGGGGGTTACACGCACCTGTGCCTGGGTTAAAATGCCCATACGCCCTTCGCTACCCAGAATAAGTTGGCGCAGGTCTGGCCCAGCCGCCGAAGCGGGCAAAGGCAACATCTCCAGCCTGCCCTGAGGGGTAATCATTCGCCCACCCGCAAACAGGTTTTCAATACGGCCGTATTTGAGCGATTGTTGCCCACTGGAGCGAGTT
>CAZPEJ010000762.1:0-2678 GCA_964585465.1 uncultured Ardenticatenaceae bacterium | reverse complement strand
GGCTTCAGCCAGTGTTGTTTTTAGCACGGTCATTGATGACCGTGCATTGCAAAAATAATGTTTTGCGTATAATTGTGCAGGTACGGCCGTTAAAACTGCACCAACCTCTGCAAAGTTGGCCTGTGCCGACTGAAAACAAACGATGAAATTTTTTCCAGTCCACGAAGATGGACTTTGCAGGCAACATCCGTTGTTAGTTGCCAGTTGTAGCGATTTTAATCGCCCAACTTGAATAGATGCCGATTTTCTAACTCCTTTGTTGACAAACCGCCTTTCCCGTCTCCTCCTCCTGGGCATCCTTTTGCTCTCCTTTGCTCTGCGCTTGCATCGCCTGGGCGACCGCAGCGTGTGGTGGGATGAAGGGCTGGCCGCCTGGGCTGCCCGCCAATCGTTGGGGGAAATGGCAAACTGGACGGCCCACGACGTGCATCCACCGCTGTATTTTGCCCTGCTCCACTTTTGGCGGTTGATTAGCGGTGATGGCGAGTTTGGGTTGAGGCTGTTTTCGGCCGTTTTAGGCACATGTACTGTGGCTGCCACCTATCTGCTGGGGCGCAAAGTGGGCAATCTAACGGTTGGCTGGCTGGCTGCCCTTTTCCTGGGGGTTTCCCGTTTTGCCATTGATTGGTCGCAGGAAATGCGAATGTACACCCTGACAGCGTTGTTGGCTGTTTTGGTTTTGTGGACGGTTGTGCAGGTATGGGAGCAACCCGACAACCCAAAACAGGCAACCAACTATTGGCGATGGGGCGCAATGTATGTGTTGTTGATGACTGCTGGTTTGTACAGCCTTTACTTATTTGTTCTTATCCTGGTGGTTGCCAATTTGGTGTGGTTAGGAGGGGCCATTACAAGGCGAACATTTGCTGGGTTTTGGAGGTGGGTGGGGCTACAAACGGCCGTTTTGCTGCTTTATGCTCCCTGGTTAAGCTACGCCCTGGGCAAAATCCCCACCTGGTCATCGGCTACCCCGGTCGCTTTTACAGATTTTCTCAAAATTTACTGGACAACGCTCACCATAGGCATCCCGTTAGATGTCGAGAGTTATTACCCCTGGACGTTACCCATTGCCGGGCTGTTTTTGGTGGGAACGGCCGTTTTATTCAAAAATAATGATAGGCAAAAAAACGGCCGTTCACTATCCCTGTTGTTGTTGACACTGTTGCTGCCTGCCATCGTCGTTTATCTCGTATCTTTGCCACGCACCAACTTCTTCTACGCCCCGCCGTTGGCTCCCCGCTACTTGCTGATGATGACCCCTGCTTACAGCGTTTTGTTGGCCTGGGGTATTTGTATTTTGGCCGAGCAATTGCCCAGTTTCGGCCGTCGCTTTTTGCCAATGGTTTATGGGTTGTTATTTACAGCCCTCACGCTCTACGTCTCCTGGGTGGGGCTTCGCAGCTACTACCCTGGGCGGGTGCTGCGCGATGATTACATCTCGTTAACTGCCACACTAACAGCTTACCACCAACCAAACGACATTGTGGTTTTACATAACGATACCGATTGGCCTATTTTTGCATACCACTACCCAAATTTGTGGCGCGGCATTCCAAAAGCCTGGACGGTGACAGCAGAAACGGCCGAAAACTTCCTCGCTCCCTTATGGCAAGAATATGATGGGGTGTGGTTGGTGTTGACACCTTATGCCGCTGTCAACGACCCGACCAACGAGATGGTTACCTGGCTGGCAACCCGCGCCCAGGCCACTGTGGAGTATGCCTACGAGGACAAATTGCTTCGTTTCTATGCCCGCACCCCGGAGCGTGCGGCCACAATTAATGAGGTAGTGGAGGGAAAACGGCCGTTTTACCCCCTCTCAAACACGCTTCTGGCAGGTTATGACCAGTTTACCCACGATCTGCAAAGCGGCGACACCCTACACCTGTTCCTGTATTGGCAAACATTGGGTGAAACGGCCGAAATTGGCCTGTTAGATACCCAGGGTCAGCGCTGGCAACCCCAACAAATCACTGCCCCATCGCCCCGCCAACAAATAGATTTGTTGCTCTCCCCCAATACCCCACCTGGCGATTACACCTTTTACATAGAGACAACCAATCAAGCCGCCGCCTTTGGGCATTTTTCCTTGCGGGCTAAAGGTGGGGCGGTACTGACAACGGCCGATGTTGTTATCCCCACCCCATTAACGGCCGATTTTGCTCAAAACATCCGTTTCTTGGGCTACAGCCTGGACACCGCCACCCTGCAACCCGGTCAGCCCGTTTATCTCACGCTCTACTGGCAAGCCGCCCAGCCCGTGCCGCAGCGTTACAAAGTGTTCACCCACCTGTTGGGCGATGTGTTCAACGCCGACACCAACAACTTTCTGTGGGGACAACAAGACAACGAACCCGTTAGCAACACCCGCCCCACCACCACCTGGCGCAGCGGCGAACTGATTGTAGACAGTTATGCCATCCCCACCGCCGCCCACACCCCACCCGGCACCTACACCATCGAAATTGGCCTGTACAATCCGGTGACAGGTGAACGGTTGCTGGTGACACGGGATGGCGAAACGGCCGATCACCTCATCCTCACCACGATAAAATAGCTAAAGCCCCACCCCAAAAACAACGCCCGGTAAACAGGGTTTAAGTTGAATGGTTGATGGGTTCGTTGGTTACCAACTGGCTGCATCTACTACCTGGTTGACTACCAAATGTTATTTTCAT
>CAZPEJ010000761.1:0-2684 GCA_964585465.1 uncultured Ardenticatenaceae bacterium | reverse complement strand
AATCGCGCCTTTTCGCGGTATGGATACCGCGCCTACTTGAAATAAAAAGACACCACCGTCATAGTAGCCGCGATTTCCAAATCGCGCCTGGAAATAAAAAGTTCCCCCTGTCCTGCGTTACAGGGGGAACTTTGCAGAGGGGATGTCGTTATGGACGCAGAAAAGTCGCCCACAATAACAACAAATTAGCGACGGCGCAGAAAAGCCGGAATATCTAAATTGCTAGGTGTAAATTTTGGCGGCACCGTTTCTTTTTCCCGCGCAGGCACCTGTCGCGTGGGTGTACCTGGGTTACTGCTACTTCCAACCAATACGGGTTCCGGCTGTGGCGCGGGGCGCGAGTAAGGTTCGGGTTTGGTAAATTGTTGTAACATCTGACGGCGAGATGCTCCCTGGCGTTCAAAACCGGTGGCAATAACCGTGATGCGAATTTCTTCTTTCATGTTGGGGTCAATAACTGCCCCAAAAATCATGTTGGCATCGGGGTGGGCTGTTTCGCGGATGATGGCAGCAGCCTGATTTACCTCATACAGGCTTAAATCCATACCACCTGTGACGTTAAAGAGGATGCCGCGTGCCCCATCAATGGTGACATCTAACAAACGGGAACTGATGGCTTGTTCAGCGGCTACTCGCGCCCGTTCATCCCCTTGTCCTCGCCCAACCGCCATCAAAGCGGCCCCACCTTCGGACATGATGGTTTTAACATCGGCAAAGTCCAGGTTGATGAGGCCCGGAATGGTGATCAACTCGGTGATGCCTTGAATGCCCTGACGTAATACGTCGTCTGCCATGTTGAAGGAGTCGGCCAGGGACATGCGTTTGTCGGTGATTTCCAACAGGCGGTCGTTGGGGATGACAATGAGGGTGTCTACGTGTTCTTTGAGTCGTTCAATGCCTTGTTCGGCCGAATTTGACCGCTTGGAACCTTCAAAAAGGAAGGGTCGAGTGACAACGCCGATGGTTAAGGCCCCTTGTTCACGGGCTGCTTTGGCAATTATGGGGGCTGCTCCAGTGCCGGTGCCACCGCCCATACCAGCGGTGATAAACACCATGTCGGAGCCTTTTAACACTTCATACAGCTCTTCGGCCGTTTCTGTGGCTGCTTTTTCTCCCTGTTCCGGGTTGCCGCCCGCCCCCAAACCGCGTGTTAACTTATCCCCAATTCGCACACGCACAGGGGCTTTGGAAAGCAACAATGCCTGATTATCGGTGTTGACGGCTACAAAGTCTACACCTGTGATGCCTTCTGTAATCATTCGGTTGACGGCGTTGCAACCGCCTCCGCCAACCCCTACGACACGAATACAGGCTCCATTTTCTAATTCTGGTGCTCGTTGCATAGTTCTACCCTCTAGCGTGCAATGTTTGTAAATAATTGCCCCTACAGTAAGGTGGCTTTGTTGCCAGGGCGTGGATCATATCGGCTGGCGTATTGCTCTAAAGTGGCTTTTTCGACCAACCACTTGTTGCCGAATTTGATGGCTGGTAGTTTGCCTTGACGAATGAGCCGTCGCACGGATTCTGGATGGATGTGCAGGCGGTCACTGATTTCTTCTACTCCAGCGTAACTGTCTAACAAATCTTCTTTACTCATTGCCCAACTGCTTTTATAATGCGGGACATTACAACAAATTTGATATTGTTGTAAAAATACAACAGATTATGAAATATGTCAAGTCTTTTTTGCGATTTTGTTGTAATTCGTCAACAAAGTGTTGAGGTGAACTAGATGAAACGTGTAAATTTCGGCCGTTTTTGGCAACAAATTCCCCGCTTCTTGGCTCTGATCATTGGTACGGGGCTTTCGGCGTTGGGGTATAGTTTGTTTCAAGTGCCCTTTAAGATTGCTGCGGGTGGGGTTAGTGGTATTGGCATTATCATCAACTCGTTTACCGGGTGGCCGTTGGGCGCGATGTATCTGGTGATGAATATCCCGTTGTTAGTTTTAGGGTATTTTTATCTGGGCGGGTGGCGGTTTATTGTGCGGACGCTGCTGGCTGTTTTCCTGTTTTCCACCGCTGTGGATGTGTTAAACATCTATTTGCCCCAGATGTTACCCCAATTTCCTCTCACCGAAGATGTGTTGTTAAATGCGATTTACGGGGGCATTGTGGGGGGGGTGGGAGCGGGTTTTGTGTATCGCAGTGGGGGGACGATGGGGGGACCGAGTATTATCGGCCGTATTTTGCAACAACGAACTGGTGTCCCGCTGAGCCAAATTTTTCTATACACCGACGGGGTGGTAATCTTGACCGTCGGGGTTATTTTTGGGTGGGAAATTGCCCTCTATGCCCTGTTGACCCTGTTTCTCAACGGGTTGGCATCCGACTACACCCTGGAAGGGCCAAGCAGTGTGCGAACTGCTACCATCATCACCGATAACCCGGAGATTATTGCCCAGGCTTTGATTCAAGAGTTGGGGCGTGGGGTCAGCCAGTGGCAAATTACCGGGGCGTATACTGGTGGCACACATGCGATGCTATTGTGTACCATTTACCGCCCCCAGGTGAATGATTTGAAGCGGGTGGTTGCCAGTGTAGACCGACAGGCTTTTGTGGTGATTGGCACCGCCCATCAAGCGTTGGGGAAAGGGTTTATGCCATTAAAATAAAAAGGATCGTGTTATGAGAGTATTTGAAGTTTTGCTGTTGCTGGTTAATTTACCTGTTTTGGGGTGGGGG
>CAZPEJ010000760.1:0-2689 GCA_964585465.1 uncultured Ardenticatenaceae bacterium | reverse complement strand
GGGGGTCTCGGTTGCATCGGGCAGGGTGACAGGTTGAACGGTTTTTTGTTGGCGAATGGTTCGGTTGGCTTCGCGCACCAGTTTGCCCAAAAACATCTGGTCGGTTTTGGGGGCGATGCTTTGGGCATCTATGTACACCGGGATAAATTCATTCAGGGGCAGGTTGGTTTGCAGGTAGTGTAAAAAGGAAGTTTTGCCTGCTTTCCGTTCCCCCACGAGTGAGACGCTATCCCCGGCCCGCAGCAGGTCTTGAACGGCCGTTAATAACTCGGCTCGTTGATAAAAACCGGCCGTACCCGCCAGGATGGGGCCTTTGCCGGGGAAAGGGTCAGGAATGGGTGAGGGGTTCATGCCTCTTTTAGCTCCGGCCAGTTCACATTCGGCCGTGCCTGTTGCAGGTAGGCCAACAAATCGGGCAGGCGATCATACCTTATCAAATAGAGAATTAATTCATTCACCTTACTTTCCGTTACAGAGCCGCGAATGTTCTCCCAATCCAGGTCTAAATCAAACGCCATCTGTTGCAGTTCGTAATGGGTGAACGTTTTTGTGATCCGTTTTCGCAAATCTGGTAACAGTTCAGGTCGTGTGAGTTCGGGTGTTGTTAATTGGGCAGACAGCCTGACGATTGCCTCATCGTCCATGCGGGAAAGAATCCAATCTACAAACAGTGGCACCACAAACCAGTGGTTTTTTGAGTCAATCAGTTTTAAGATTTGCTGTTGCACCAAATCTTGAAACGCCTGCTGTTGGTTTTTTTCGGTGGGTAACAACTCTTTGAGAATGGGAAAGCGGGCAACCAGGTTGGAAAGGGGTTGCGGCCGTTTTCGTTTTGCCAGGGCATAGAGCAAAATTTGTTGCGGCCGGGAAGCGACGATATTCCACAAGTACAGAAATTGGGGAGACAGGTATTGCACACAAGCCTCAATTACTTTCTCTACGTTGGTTTCGGTAGCGGCATATTGTTGTTGTCCATTCAGTTCTTCTACCAGGTAATGGGCGATGCCTTGAATGAAATAAGGTGTATTGCCGGTGACGTATAAAATCTTTTGGATGTCGGCATCTTTCACCACCATGCCAATTTCACGCATTGGTTCTACAAACAGCCGCCAGGCAGCTTTATCGGACAAGGGGAATAACTCGATGGTCTTAAAAATGTTGTAAAAGGGGGAGCCGTAATCCTGGGTGAGGGAGTAAAGCTGGTCAGAACCCGCTACGATAAACACACAGTAAGAAAGGCTTTGAATCAGGCTTCGCAACCAACCCAGCATGTCGCGGCCACCAATTTCCAACAGCAGTTCTACCTCGTCAAACATTAAAACGAGACGGGGTAAACCGTAACGGCCGATTGTGTCATTTAATCGTTCCATATCGTCGCCAAACGTTAAATACTCCAGGTCTGGCGGGATACTGTTCTGGCTGAGGGTGTCAAACGGCGAAAACTGGTGAGCCGGGTTTTTGTCCTGGTAACCCTTTTGAATATCGCGGGCAATTTTTACAAATAACGGCCGTGTTTTTTGTGGTTTAATGCTTTGTACATCCACATACACCGGCACAAAGTCGGAATGTTTGTCTAACAAGTAGCGCAACTGGTAGAGCAAGGAGGATTTGCCAATGCGGCGCGGGCCTAAGATGACCAAATCCTGTTTCTGTCCACGCGGCACATTTTCCAGGGTATTCAAGATTAGCCGCAACTCCTCCTCGCGGCCAAAAAAGTTGTCGCTGCCACGCACCGGCACCCCAAAGGTGTAAGGGTTCCTCAACCTGACAAACTTTTTTGTTTCCTGAACTGTCATCATTCACTGTCCACTAACCCAGCAGTTAAAACTGCGGGCTACCTCTACAAAGTCGGCCTTCGCCGACTCAAAAAAGCCAAACCGCTGCTTCTCAGTCCGCGAAGGCGGACTTTGCAATCGTAGCCGCGAATTTATTCGCCGGACTAATCCCGCAGTTAAAACTGCGGGCTACCTCTACAAAGTCGGCCTTCGCCGACTCAAAAAAGCCAAACCGCTGCTTCTCAGTCCGCGAAGGCGGACTTTGCAATCGTAGCCGCGAATTTATTCGCCGGACTAATCCCGCAGTTAAAACTGCGGGCTAGATTACTGTCCACTGTTCACTGATTACTGCCTACTGCTCACTGTCCCCTAGCGGGCAAACGGCCGTAATCGCCACGCCGCCTTGGTCAATATCCAACGGTAGGCCAACCCACGCGGCTCGAAGATGAGGAACAACATCAAAGCCAGGCCAAAAATGATGGGGCGGGAAGCCGCCAATACCCCGGCTTCGATGCTGGGGAACATCTCGCCCAACAACGGGGCGGAAGAAGTAGCCAGTTCTTCCAACATAATCACCAGCGTCACCCCCAAGATGGGGCCAACGCTGGTTCCCAGGCCACCCACCACCAACATGCCTAAGAAAAAGATGGAATCTACCAAAGAAACGGTTTCAGAATTGATGTGGCGCAGGTTGTGAGCCAGTAAGGCCCCGGCAATGCCTGCATAAACGGCCGCTATGAAAAAGGCACGCAATTTGTAGATAAACGGGTTAATGCCTAACAGTTCAGCGGCTAAATCGTTATCCCGAATTGAAATCAACGCCCGCCCCAAGCGGCTACGCGAAATGTTGTGCGCTACGGTGGTGGTTATTATGAGAATGACCAGGGTGATGTAAATAAATTCGGCCGGGGTGG
>CAZPEJ010000759.1:0-2698 GCA_964585465.1 uncultured Ardenticatenaceae bacterium | reverse complement strand
TTCTTTGGCAACTCAGGGGGTTGACAACCAATGAAACGTGAAACGTAAAACGTGAAACGTGAAATTTCTCTGGTCACGTTTTACGTTTCACAGCAAACCCCACAAAATCCGAAAGACCCCAACTTTATTGTGTTTTGTGTAATCTCTCTAATACGCCACACGCCCATGCCCACACCCCACCTTCGTATCCTCACCTATAACCTGGAATTTGGCGGCCGCGAGCAGGTTGAAGCCATTTATGCCGTTTTGGCACACGTCAAAGCAGATGTCATTGCTCTGACAGAAGCAGATGACCCCCAGGTGGTTGCCACACTGGCAGAACGGCTACAACTGGATCATGTGTGGGCACAGGGGAGTGGCAACCGCCACATCGCCACCCTATCCCGTTTTCCGGTGTTGGAATGGCGTATTGACAACACCCCCCCACTCACCCAGGCCGCCCTGGAAACCAGGCTGGATGTTTATGGGCAGCCGTTGACCGTGTATAACGTTCACTTCTTGCCCTATTTGTTGTTGCCCTTTGAGGTACGGCGGTGGCAGGCGGTGGGAAAGTTGTTGCAACTGATTAAACAGCGTCAGCCAGGAAACCACCTGATTGTAGGCGATTTGAACACCATTGCCCCCGGCGACCGGGTGTTGCAACGAAAAAATCCGGCGCGAATGCGGCGCGTCATGGCTTTGCAACTGTGGTTTATTTTTCGGCTGGCACTCCCCCGTTTGTTGCGGGCGGGGTATGTAGACTGTTTTCGGCAGTTACACCCGCGTCAAGCTGGTTTCACCTGGCACACCCAAAACCCGACCACTCGTTATGATTACATTCTGGCGCACCACACAATGGCCCCTTTTTTGAAGAGTTGCCGCCTGGTGGATGAAATTTCGGCCGTTTTCCACGCTTCTGACCATTTTCCACTGGTGGCGGAGTTTGGATTACCGGGAAGGCGTGAAACGTGAAACGTAAAGCGTGAAACGTGAAACGTGAAATTTCTCTAGTCACGTTTCACGTTTCACGACAAACCCCACAAAATCCCAAAGACCCAGTTCTTTACGTTTCACACCCCTGTTCACATCCGCAGCCAGTTCTTCAATCGCCCAGACCATCGCTCAAAGGTATCTTGCAGGGCCAGGGTTTGTTTTACTTCGGCGGCCAGGTGTTCTTGCCAGTAATGGGTGGTTTTGGCAACGGCCGTTATCACATTCTTAATCTCCCCCTTCAACGTAAAAGAGTCCCCCACCGGCACAAACAAGGTGTTCCCCTGGCAGCGGGCCTGCACATTCTCCTGCACAATGGCTTCACTCAGCCAGCGCGCCATACCAGCCGAGGCACAATAGACGGCGATCCAACCGGGGCTGGCAGATTCGGCCGTTAAACCACTCACTTCCTCAATGCCACGCACAATCTCCCGCACCCCCATTTGATAAGTTTCGTTGCAGGTATCGGGGTTTGCTGGAGACTGTAACAGCGTGCCACGATGGGGCGGGCCACCCTCCAACGCCAACACACAAAAGGAGTCCCACATATTGCCCCAATCTATTAACCCATCCGGCCGATATTTGATAGGAGCTGCGGCCATTGGTGCTTTTTTATCCATCACATTCACCATAGAAAAATTTCCCCTTTTGTTTAGTCTTCTGTATCATACTACGGGTGGAAACGTGTTTTACATTTGGTAGCGGTTAGCTATTAGCTTTCAGCTATCAGCTATCAGCTTTCCCTGCTGACGGCTGATAGCTGACGGCTGACAGCCTCTCCCACTGACGGCTGACAGCTAAAATTCAAATACGGCCGTTTTGCGTATTACTGCATAGACAAAACAGAACGGAATGAATGAATGAATCACTCGATTGAAGAACTTTTTCCTTTTTATGCCCTGGGAACGTTGACAGAGCGAGAACAGGCCGAGGTGGAGGCATATATCACGGGCAACCCGGAAGCACAAACGCGGCTGCAAGAAATGGTCAAAACGGCCGCTTTGTTACCCTATGAGGTCGCGCCTGTTGCCCCTTCCATACAAACCAAAAGGAAATTGATGGCTCGTGTGCGGGCAGAAACAACCCCAGAATTGCCAGCCCCCACCTGGTGGCACTCGCTCCGTGCCGCCTGGGAACGGCTGCGCTTGCATCCGGTAACGGTACCAGCGTTTGCCCTGGTGGCTCTGGTGTGTTTAACGGCCGTTTCCCTCTGGGCCTTCTCCCTCAATCGCCAACTCACCACCCAACAAACCCAGGTTGCCGCCTTACAAACCCAACTAAACAACCTGCAAGATGAGCTAATACAGGTCGGGCGTGATAAAACGCAACTACAAACAGAAGTGGCCGATCTGCAAAACATAAACCAGGCGTTGCAGCAACAACTCACAGCCCAAGAAGGGATGTTGGCCCTGTTCCGCGACCCCGATACCCAGATTTACCCCATTGCTGGCAAAGAGCCTCAACCCCGTGCAGTGGGCAAACTGCTCATCCACGCCGAAAGCCAGACGGCCGTTTTTATTGCCAGCCGTCTAGCAGCATTACCCGGCGATAAGGTGTATCAATTGTGGTTTATCCAGGGGGATCAGCCTGTGGGTATGGGCACGTTCCAGGTGGATGCCCAGGGTGAAGGGCTCGAACAGCGCGATCTTGTACTGGTCCTTATAGGCGTCGATGCGCTTCACTTCCTTGGCGCCGGCGAACAGGTGGCTTTTCGACTCGGTGCCGGCGC
>CAZPEJ010000758.1:0-2702 GCA_964585465.1 uncultured Ardenticatenaceae bacterium | reverse complement strand
CCATCACCACCCATCTGGAACCGGTGGAAGACCCGGTTTCCTGGTTGGATATTTCGTTGAATCGGGAGGAGGAGGGGGAGCGTGAGGAGGTTGCACGGGACTAAAGCCCCGTGCCATCAAACAACGCCCTGTGAAACTGTCAAGCAGTGTTTAGGGTCACATTCTGTCTTTCACCCAGTGCCCAAACAATCCGGCGAGGCCGCCTGTGAAAGTGGTTAGCAGGCCAGCCCAGGCTCCCAGGTTTTGCAAAACGGCCGTTCCCGGCAACCCCAGCGCGTAATAGTTGTAAATCACCAAACTGCCCGCCAAAGTCCATAACACCCCGCTGACCTGTGTTTGTACCGGTTTATGTTGTTGTTGTGCAAAAAAGAGGGTGATAACGGCCGTTCCCCCCATGCCCAACAGCAACGCCAGTAACATTGTGAACTCCGACAACTCAATTTGTAAACTCGGCTCGGCGGGCGGGGAAGGCACGGGGGTAGGGGTGGGTGAGGGTGGGGTGGCTGTCCAGGTGGGGGACGGGGTGATGGGTTGGGTGGGGGATGGGGTGATCGTAGGGGTGGCTGTTGGTTCCGGGGTGGGGGTAATCACTGCCACCTGCACATTGCCCTGAATTGAAATGTCTACTTCTTCTGAACGGGTAGCATCGCCAGAAGCGGCCGTAATACGAAACTGCCCTGGGCCGGTGCGTGCTTCCAACACATAATCCAGGCGGGCAATCCCGTTGCTGGTAGGCACTTCGTCAATAATCGTCACCAACCCCTGAATACGGTCTTCGCGCACAAAACGCACCAATGTCCCGTCAGGTACCGGGTGGCCGTTGTAATCTCGAATGATTCCCGTTTGTAAGTGTAACGTATCCCCAATTGAAACCTCAACAGGTTGTTCACTTGAAGGAGATTGAGCCTCGCCGTTATTCACAATAAATAACTCAATGACCTGGTTTGCGTCGGGTTGTGTTTGCCGGAACAAATCATACCCCACCCCATCAATATCCACTGGCGAGGTACCATGCAGCGGCAACTCCTGAAACAATGCCCGCACTGACGCATCTATGGAGGCATCCGTTTTGTTATACAGCCCGTAGTAGGCTGTCAATTTCACAATTTCGGTTGTGTCCAGGTAGTATGGGGCGTTATAGGCAAAAACAATCACCCTGGCAGAACGCAAAATGTCGGGGCGTTGGGCCAAAAAGTTGTTCAAAGCCTGTGTCTGGTTCACATCCAACATGGCAAAAACAATCCAATCCACTTCGCGCAGCCCCTCCTGCACCAGATAAGCAGGGGGTGGTGTGGGGGTGGGGGCAAAGGTAGGGGTGGGGGGCGGTTCCAATGTGGGGGTGCTTTGTGGGTCTGGGGTGAGGGTGGGGGACAGGGTAGGGGTGGGGGGTAACAAAATTGGCCCAGGGCCAGCCGACAAAAAGGCTTGTAAATCAGCAAAGGAGAAGCTGGTAATTTGTTCGGGTTGCACCTGATTGGTGGCGGCCGGGCCATAGAGGGCTAAAATGCGCTCCTGCAAAACTGTCTGCCCAATCAGGGGTTGTACTGGGCAAAAACTGCACTGCTGGGCCTGGCGGACATCGGTAAAGATGGCAATTTTGTCACCGGGGCCGGGTGGGCGGGCTAATCGTTCTGCCAGTTCGGCCGGGCTGGGGAAAATGAGGGTAACGGCCGTTTGGGCTAGTTCATACACTGTTTCATTACCCGGCGGCAAAACGGCCGTTAACTGTTCCGTATCCACCACCACCTGCTCCACCGTAAATGACCCATAGAGGCGCAACTTTAATTGTAAAGTCCGCAAAACCGCCTCATCTACTCGCTGTTTGAACGAAGCATCCGTGTCATACCGTTCCTGGAACCAGAGAATCGTATCTTTGATATTTGCCAGTTGGTTGGCATAGGGAGCATCCCCCAGGGCAAACTCCGCCACATAGAGCAAATCATTACCCGCCAGCAGTGCGTCTTTTGCCACCTGACGATGGGGAAACTCTTGTTCGGTGTCGTCATAAAAACGTTCTACTGCTCGCACCCCCAACGCATCAGACACCATAATCCCACCCGCCTGCCGCCAGCCAGCAAATTCGCCCAGTTGCATCAGGGCGGTTAAGGCGGAGGGGTCGAAGCTGATGGGGTTGGTGGTGGCGCGAATGTTGCCCTGGAAACCTTGATAGCGGATGTGAGTGACCAAAAGGCCATCGGCCGTTGCAGCGGTGGTGGGGGCTTTGCCGGTGACCGCAAAGAAGGGGGCCAGTTCAATCTGGCGCAACTGATCTAGCGATTTTCGCACAGTGGGCACTTCCTGATCAATGGGGCGGTCACTGCCACCGTTTCCAGGGAAATGTTTGGCAATCACCGCTAAACGGCCGTTACTCCCCTCATGCACCCCAGCTGTATACGCCTGCCCCATCAACCCCACCCAATAAGGGTCGCCGCCAAAGGTACGAGTGCCTAAATCGCTCTGACTAAAGGGGTTGGGGTTGTACAACACGTCCAACGACGGCCCTAGCAACAAATTGACCCCCAACGCAGACAGCTCCTGCCCTACAATTTCCCCCACCGCCTGGGCATAAGAGGGTTGCCAGGTCGCTCCAATCGTCATGTTGTTGGGAATTTGGGTTAACCCCTGCAAAATGCTGGTGTAGGGGGCGCCATCTCCTTCGTAATTGAGGCCAATGAGCAGGGGGATGGGGGTGTTGAGAGGGG
>CAZPEJ010000757.1:0-2717 GCA_964585465.1 uncultured Ardenticatenaceae bacterium | reverse complement strand
ATAGGCTCCCTGGCAGGCAAACTCCCGTATGTGTTGGCTCTGTGCGTTTCCCAACGGGCAGGCAAGCCGATGAACGTGTTGCCCCTGTTTGTGGGGGGGAGTGCCCAAAAAGGTTAACGGAGGGAGTGGGGTTGTCAGCTTTTCTTGCCAGAAAACGGCCGCTTTTTGTGCCTGGTTCGATTGTTCATAGGTGTGTTGGCGGGCAACAAAGGATTCAAAGGAGGGGAGTGGGGAAACGGCCGTTCCGCCAGCTTCATAACAACTCACCACCTGGCGAAACAACAAAAACTCTGAAGTAGCATCGTTAATCAGATGGTGTTGGTTGATATACCAGACATATTCCGCCACACCCATTTTGATCAGAGCCGTGTCGAATAAACAGGTGTCCAATGGCAACGGTAAAACCCGATGCCTGTCCAACCACGCTTGCAAACTGTGTCGCGGATCGGCCGTTTGCGAAAAATCCAGACAAGTTAGTTCAGCAGGTGGATGGGGCAAAATGCAACGTTGTGGCACCCCGTCTATCTCTCGAATAACGGTACGCAGAACATCATGCGTTTGGGCCACTGTGTGAAAAGCAAGCTGAAAACGGTCAGCATCTACCGCAACTGGGAACGCAAAGGTGAGAATTGTGTTGAATTGGGGGGAGTTGGGGCGTAATTTTTGCCCCATCCAATATAATAACTGTAATCGGGTTAAGTTACTGCTTCCATACCCCAGGACAGGCGTTTTTTGGGCGGGTGAGGGTACAATGAAACTGCACATAAATGATCCCGTTGGATGGTAGGGGTTAGTCTTGATGATGGGATAGTGACATTAGTCACCTGAAACAGGGACAATTGTCATGAGTCATTACTTTTGGGCGACAGTACCAAAATACAAGGTCAAGGCATTGACTTTTTACGACAGTTTCACTAGCATGAATTGACGTTCAGGCAAAAAGATGCTTTGATAGCTGATATGTATTGGAATCCATACGCACAGAGGGCATAAACTGACATTTTTATGGTGAGATTGGAGATTAGGGATTAGAGATTGGCAAATCTCTAATCTCCAATCTCTAATCCCCTTTAGCAGAATGCCAAGTTATGACCTTATGCAGTATATTTAATCAACAGTCTGTATCCTAAAAATTCGTTAAACTATGCCACTTCAAAACTCCTCTTTTCAAACCCTCAAGTTATTGCAACAACAACTTGACACCATTCGCTCGGTTGAACATCTCCAAGAGGTTGTCTTCTCCTACACACGGCCCTTATTACAACCTCAGACGGTTACTATTGCGCGGGAAACGGCCGTTTCCCCCACTGCCTATACCTTCAACTACCCCATTAGCCAAACCGGGTACGTTTTATGGCTAACGAGAACCCCCCCTCTGAGTGAAGACGAAATAGCCTTTGTGCAGATATTAACCACTTTGTTAGCCACCGCCCCTTGTCTAAATTCCGACCACTCCCATGACCAACTGCTTTATCGGGTGAACCAGTTAGAAACTATTTTCCAGGTGACAGAATCCGCCCGGTTGTTGAAACCATTGGAAACCACCCTATTTGAGATCCATGCCCAACTAATTCTGGCCTTCAAAGCCCCCACCTGTTATATCGCCCTCTACGACCCCAACACCCAGTTAATCTCCTTCCCTTGTGTCACCAGCCAACACGAACATGTCATCTATGGCCCGGTTTCCATTCTGGATACCCACAGCCTGGTGGCCTGGGTGATTACCAACAACCAGCCCTACACCACCGGGCATTGGCCGACCGATAACAAACCGGTGCCAGGAATTGTCAAAGATACCCCGCCCCACTCCATTATTTGTGTGCCTTTGCGGGTGGGTGAAGAGGTATTGGGGGTAATTTCCATCCAGGGCGACCAACCCTATATGTTTGATGTGACAGATTTTCAAACATTAACGGCCGTTGCTGCTCATGTCGCCATCATTATCAAAAACGCCAGGCTCTACACCGTAACCCAAAGTTTGGTAGACAAAGGCGCAAAAGATTACCAGATTGCCGTTGCCTTGCGCCAGGCCATTGCCGTCATCAGCACCTCCCTAGACCCCGACACCATCTTAAAACACCTGTTAGTTGCCCTGGGAGGGGTAGTCACCTATGACAACGCCTTCGTTTTTCTGTTGGAGGAAGGGGTTTTTCACCTGGCGGCCAGCCGTGACTTCTACGAACGGCCCTTTAGCCTGCGCCCCAACCAGATGGAACAGGTGTGGAGCGACAATCTTCTGTTGCAGCAGGTGATCCAACAAAACGACACCCTGGTAATTAACGACACCCGCACCTCCCCATCGTGGACATTTCCCGAAGGCAGCGCGGCAGTCCGTACCTGGTTAGGCACACCCCTCTCGACGGGTAGCAATCTGTTGGGTGTGTTGATGATTCAAAGTTACAAAGAAAACGCTTTTGGCAAACGGGAGAAATGGCTTTCTGCAACGTTGGCCGCACATACGGCCGTTGCCCTGCATAACGCCCAACTGTACCAGAAAAACCAGCAACAACTTAACGACCTGAACACGTTATACCAGGCCAGTGCCACCATGACAGCCAACCTGGATCAAGATTTTGTGTTGCAATCCGTCGTGGGCGAAATGGTGCGTGCCCTCCAGGTAGACAGTTGCACCATTTTTGTCTGGGAAGAAACCAGCCAAAGCCTAAAACCTGCCGTTCACCGAGAACAACTATCACCCTATCGGCAGCAAACCAGCG
>CAZPEJ010000756.1:0-2717 GCA_964585465.1 uncultured Ardenticatenaceae bacterium | reverse complement strand
TGAAGTGTTCAACACGGGCCGCATGGCAGCTGGTGAACCTGCTTATATGAATCCTCGTAACGCTGCTTCTGGTTCATTGCGCCAACTCGATTCCGCCATCACCGCCGCCCGGCCGCTCACCCTCTACTGTTATGACATTGTGGCCTGGGAGGGGGGGGAAGTTGCCGATACGCAGTGGGAACGGTTGCAATTTTTGAAAAATTTAGGTTTTCCGGTAGCGGCCGAAAGTGTGTATTGTGAGGGGGAAACGGCCGTTTCTGCCGCCTACGAAACCGCTATGACCCAACGTAACCAGCTAAACTACGAAGTAGATGGCATGGTTGTTAAAATTAACCACAAAACATTGGCCGATAGCCTGGGGTTTGTGGGCAAAGACCCGCGTGGGGCCATCGCCATGAAGTTCCCTGCCCAGGAAAAAACCACCCGACTGTTAGAGGTGCAGGTCAATGTGGGGCGCACCGGTGTATTAGCCCCCAATGCGGTGTTGGAACCTGTGGAAATTGGCGGGGTGGTTGTCCGCAATGCTACGTTGCATAACTACGATGAAATTGCCCGCAAAGACATCCGTATTGGCGATACCGTGATTGTAAAACGGGCTGGCGACGTGATCCCCTACATTGTTGGGCCGGTGGTAGAGGCGCGAACTGGCAACGAGCAGGTGGTTGAGCCGCCCACTACCTGCCCCTTCTGCCACACACCGGTGACGCGGGTGGCGGGTGAAGTGGCGATTTATTGCGATAACCCTGCTTGCCCGGAGCAGTTGGTGCGGCGGGTGGAGTATTTTGTCAGCCGGGGGGCGATGGATATTGGCACATTTGGCTCACAAACGGCCGTTCTTCTGTTTGAAAAGGGAATTATCCAGGACGTAGCCGATATTTACCGCCTGAAGCGGGAGGATTTGTCGGCTCTGGAAGGGTACAAAGACAAAAAGATAGACAATTTGCTGGCTGGGATTGAAACCAGCAAAAACCAACCCCCTGACCGCCTGTTGACGGCGTTGGGTATTCCGTTTGTGGGCAGCACCGTGGCGGCTTTGTTGCTCAAGTCATTGGGCAGCATAACAGCCATTGGGGCAGCGACGGCCGATCAGTTGCAACTGATTGATGGAATTGGGCCGCAAACCGCCTCGTCGGTGGTGGCCTGGTTTGCCAACGAGCGCAACCAACAGGTGATTGAGAAGTTACAGGCTGCCGGGTTACAATTTGCCGCAGAAACGGCCGAATCTACCACCTCCCAAACCCTGGCTGGCCTCACCTTTGTCATCACCGGCACCCTGCCCAGCCTCAGCCGCGACGAAGCCACCGCCTTAATTGAAACACACGGCGGAAAAGTAACAGGCTCCGTGAGCAAGAAGACCCATTATTTGCTGGCGGGTGAAGCGGCAGGTAACAAACTGGACAAAGCACGAGAGTTAGGGGTGAAGATTATAGATGAGCCTGCCCTACACCAGATGATAACCAGTGCTACCCAATGAGTGAGTTTTTTAATGTTTTGCCGCCGGATGAGGCGCGCCGTTTGTTATTGAGCCATTTAACGGCCGTTTTGCCCTCCCAACTCATTCTAACTGAACAGGCGTTGGGGCGTGCGACCAGTACGGCCGTTTTTGCCCCCCACGCCTTGCCCAATTTCCGCCGCAGCACCATGGATGGTTACGCTGTGCGAGCCGCCGACACCTATGGGGCCAGTGGCAGTTTGCCTGCTTTTCTCCAGGTGATTGGGGAAGTGCCGATGGGGAAAACGGCCGATATGGTCTTGCAGCCGGGCCAGGTGGTGGTGGTTCATACCGGGGGCATGGTGCCAGAAACGGCCGATGCGGTTGTTCAGGTAGAACACACCCAGGTTATAGGCCACTCTGTGACTGCCCCGTTTGACATTGAACTGTTCCGAGCAGTGGCAGTGGGGCAAAACGTGTTACAGGTGGGGGAAGATGTGCGTCAGGGGAGCGAAATTTTGCCAGCCGGTCATTTGTTGCGCCCCCAGGACGTGGGCGGGTTGTTGGCACTGGGTATCACACAGGTCGCAGTGGTGCAAAAACCGCGTGTAGCGATTCTAGCTACTGGGGATGAAGTGATTCCGCCCGATGCTCCCCTGACCCCAGGACAGATTCGGGACATCAACAGTTACACAGTAGCCGGGCAAGTGGTACAGGCGGGTGGTGTGCCAGTTTTGTGCGGCATTGTCAAAGATGAGTTTACTGCTCTGGAAACGGCCGCTTCTGCGGCACTGGCAACAAACGATATGCTGGTGATGTCGGCCGGTTCATCGGTGAGCGTGCGCGATATGACGGTTCAGGTGATGGCTGCGTTGGGTCAGCCGGGGGTGTTGTTGCATGGCATTGCCACCCGCCCTGGCAAACCCACCATTGCTGGGGTGGCCCAGGGGAAACCGGTGTTAGGATTGCCAGGCAACCCGGTGTCTGCCATGATCCAGTTTGACATGTTGGGTGTGCCAGCTATTTACCAGTTGCAAGGGGTGAAAAAACGGCCGCTCACAGGCACTCTACCAGCCCGGTTAACCCACAACATCCCCAGCGAAAGTGGGCGAGAGGATTATGTGCCAGTACGATTGGCAGAAACGGCCGATGGTTTTTTGGCGACCCCGGTTTTTGGCAAAAGCAACCTGATTTACACCCTGGTCAACGCGGATGGGGTGGTGAAAGTGCCTCTCAATAAAAATGGGTTGCTGGCTGGGGAATTGGTTGCCGTGAAATGTTTTTA
>CAZPEJ010000755.1:0-2718 GCA_964585465.1 uncultured Ardenticatenaceae bacterium | reverse complement strand
AACGTATGTAACGCATAACATTATTCTTCACAACGCACGGTAATCAATAACCAGTGGACAGTAATCAGTGGACAGTAATCAGTGAACAGTAATCAGTGGACAGTAATCAGTAGAGAACTGCCAGAAGAAATATACCTTCAAATCCCATTCCCCTAAAGCCCTGTTTACAGGGCGTTGTTTCGTAGCACGGGGCTAAAGCCCCGTGCCGTTTGGCCCCGTACCCTTTAACCCCGTGCCGTTTGGCCCCGTACCCTTTAACCCCGTGCCGTTTGGCCCCGTACCCTTTAACCCCGTGCCTTTTAGCCCCACGCCCCATTACGCCATATCCGCTTATCGCCCAAACCACCTTTTCACCCGGCGTTTCGTCAATTCGCCCCGCAGTGACATAATGTTTTCCGCTGGATTAACCTCTGAGGGACACACAGCACTACACTCATAAGCAACATGACAACGCCAGCAACCATACTCCTGGTCTACCCAATCTAAGACGGTTTGGGTATCGGCCGTTCTGGGTTCTTCCACCACTCGCCAGGCGGCAGCCAGCGCGGCCGGGCCAAGATAATTGGAATCTTCCGACATCACCACACAGGCCGACAAGCACAACCCACACTCCAGGCAATTTTCAAAACGAGTGAATCGGGGAATACCATGAGGCATCTCTGCCTCCGGCAAAAATTCGCTATAACGCAAGTAAGGCATATCGGCAGCAGCATAACGGCCGTAAAAATCCCCCATCCCCACCACCAAATCCCCAATCAACGGCGCATTATCCAACGGCTCCACCACCACCGTCTGGCTACCCAACGCCGCCACATTGGTCACACACGCCAACACTTCACGGCCGTTTACCTTCATCCCACACGTTCCACAAGAAGCATGATGACAGGAGTGGCGCAAAATCAGCGTCGGGTCTTGTGCGCGGCGAATCTCCTGCAACCCATCCAACACCGTCGTGCGCGCCCCAACTGTTACCGTAAACGTATGGTAGGTGGCAGATTCCGCCTGGCCTTGTTTATAACGAAACACTTGAAATTGACGTTGTTCGTTCATCATACATTATCCGTTCATCCGCTTCCCATCCGATGCTGCAAACGGTCAAATGTTAAATCTGCCGGTCAACCAGCCGATCTCTGCCTACAGACACACCTCAATTGTAGTAAGCCGTATAGGGCAACAAAACTGTTTCGCGCGTCTGGCAAGGAGTTTCTACCCCTAACTTCTGACAAACGACATTGGCCGCCGCCTCTGCCATGCCGCGTAAAGTAGTGGCTTTGCCACCTGTGATGGTCACAAACCCCTCAACCCCTTCATCAACATGGTCAAAACATTTGAAAGTACGGCTTAATTCGCGCCCCGTATCCGCCCCACGCGGGCCAATCAACGGTCTGGCAGCCGACCAAACGGCGCGGAAAGGTGCATGTTTAACAGCCGGAATCAACTCCGACCCTTTTTCATACATCATCTGCACATGTTCTTCTGGCACTCCCAACTCATCAGGGTCATTCACCACCCAAGAACTGGTGCCAACCACCGAAAGACCTCGCTGGGGCACCACAATATCCCCATCACCAGAAGCGTGCAGCCGATTGACAACCGTGTTACACAGCCGCCCACGCAAAGCCAACAAAACACCCGGAGACGGCCGTATTGGCACCTCCACCCCCACCAACCCGGCAATCTTACCACTCCAGGGGCCAGCCGCATTCACCACCAGATCCGCATGAAAATCAAACTCCCGGCCACTGGTATGATCCCGCACATGCACCCCGGTCACACGATTGCCATTTTTTAAGATATAAAGCACCTCATGAAACGGTTTCAAAACCGCCCCATGCTGTTTAGCCGTCGCAAAAAAGCGTAGCGGCAGCCGCATAGCATCCATCGTACCATCTGGCACCTGCACCGCCAGTCGAGTCGCCGGATTCAAATTGGGTTCCACCCGCAACGCCTCTTCTCGCGTCATCCGCCGGGCAGAAATGCCACACGCCTGGCAACTCTCCACAAAAATCTGGCTATACGCCACATCTTCATCGCTGATAGCCACAAACAGGCCATCATTGAGTTCAAAAGACCCGGGAGCAATCCGGCGCAGGATATTGTTTTCGTCAATACATTCACGCGCCGATTCCTGGTCTTTGACCGCATATCGCGCCCCACTATGCAGCAGGCCGTGATGTTTACCCGTCGTCCCGGAGGTTAATTCTCCCCGCTCCACCAGCGTCACCCGCACCCCGCGCAGTGTCAGATCATGGGCCAATGCCCCCCCCGTGCCGCCGCCGCCAATGATAAGAACATGAAACTTGCTCATAAACATTGGATGATGGAGGGGCTGAATCATTCAACCCCTCACAAGATTTTATTGCCTATTACGTCTGGCGTAAGAACGGAACACACCAGACCAACATCACTCTATCCAATCAAAGGTTCGTGTAACGGCCTTCTTCCATTGCTGGTACAGGCCAGTGGAGGCATCGCTGCCTGTATCTGGGTGCCAGGTGTGATCTACGCCCCAGTTAGACCGCATTTCATCGGTGTTTTTCCAGAAACCAACCGCCAGACCAGCCGCATAGGCAGCCCCCAGCGAGGTGGTTTCTGCCACTTTCGGCCGTACCACCGGCACACTCAACACGTCAGACTGGAACTGCATCAAGGTGTTGTTAAATACCATCCCCCCATCCACTTTGAGGGCAGTGAGGGTGACACCGGAGTCGGCATTCA
>CAZPEJ010000754.1:0-2729 GCA_964585465.1 uncultured Ardenticatenaceae bacterium | reverse complement strand
AGATACCGTTTATGTCTCCTCCAGCAGCGGCGGCACCGTCAGCGGCATCACCTTTGCCAACGAAGATATTTTGGCCTACGACACCAGCAACGGGTTGTGGAGCCTCTACTTTGATGGTTCAGACCTGACGCTGGGGCCAACGGCCGTTGACGCATTCGACATCCTGGCAGACGGCTCGCTCCTACTCAGTTTGAGCAGCGATGTCACGGTCTCCGTCTTGGGATTGGTAGATGACTCCGACGTGGTGCGATTTGTGCCCACTTCGCTGGGCAGCAGCACCGCCGGAACGTTTGAATGGTACCTGGATGGCTCCGACATTGGCTTAGACACTGCTGACGAAGATGTGGACGCAGTAACCCTGACAGAAGACGGCCGTTTACTCATCAGCACCCTGGGAGTCTTCGCTGTCACCGGGGCGGCCGGGCAAGATGAAGACCTGCTGCGTTTCACCCCCACCAACCTGGGCAGCAACACCAATGGCCTGTGGGAACTCCATTTTGATGGCTCTGATGTGGGCCTCAGCCTGGCAAGTGAGGACATTGCAGGTGTCTGGCTCGACCCCGTGACAGGGCAGTTATATCTAACCACAATTGGCACCTTTGCCGTACCAGGCGTTAGCGGCGATGGAGAAGACATCTTTATCTGCACCCCCACCGCTCTGGGCGAAACCACAGCCTGCGTCTTTACCCCCTACTGGGATGGTGGCGCGGTTGGGTTTGCGGGCGAAGTGGTAAACGCATTCACAATTGTCAGACCTTAAACAACAAAAACATGGTAGCCGCAAAACAGCAACACACACTTGACACATCGTTAAACCACTCCAATGTGGCCCCCCTCACCGTTTGCCTGGTGACGTTGGGCACTTATCCCCACTACCGGGGCGGGGTGAGTACCTGGTGTGATATGCTGGTGCGTGGGTTGCCAGAAGCACGTTTTGAGTTAATTAGTCTGGTGGCAGACCCCAGTGTCACCGCCGTTTATGAGTTGCCAGCTAATGTTCGCCAGTTGACCACTGTGCCATTATGGGGTACCAGTGAAGTTTTGGAATTAAAACGCCATTTAACTTTGTGGCAGGTCATCTGGCAAAAACGCACAGCCTCCAAATGGGTCATTCAAACCTTCTTGCCCGCTTTTAGCACATTTCTCAGCCAGTTATGGAGCGACAAAGCGGATCCGGCAACCATAGGTCAATCATTATACGAAATGGCGATGTATTTCGGCCGTTTCGATTACGACACCACCATGCGCTCCCAACCGGTGTGGGATGTGTTTCTGGAGCAGTGCCAGCCGGGGTATGCCCGGTTGGCCGCCCAACTGCAACTCCCCACCCAGGCCAGCCTGTTGGATGCCACCAACGGAATGCGGTTGTTGTATCGCTGGTTATCCATCCTAACCCTTCCCATCCCCCAGGTAGATGTGGTCAACAGTGCGGCGGCCGGGTTGTGTGGCATTCCAGGGATTTTGGCTACCCAGGCATATGGCACTCCCTTCTTGCTCACCGAACACGGCATCTATCTGCGTGAACGGCTGTTAGCCCTTAGCCGCAGCCAGGGCAGCTCTTTTGACCGGCTGTTCCAGGCACAATTTGACCAACGGTTGACAGAAACGTGTTATGACTATGCCGCCCAGATTGCCCCCGGCAGCAATTACAACCATCGTTGGGAGGTGCAAAACGGGGCTGATGCGCGGCGAATTATGACCATTTACAACGGCCCTGATCCGGCGGAGTTGACCCCCTCGTTCCAGCAACGACCCGATGGCAAACCAACCGTTATCTGGTTGGGGCGAATTGACCCCCTGAAGGATTTGTTGACGCTCATTCGGGCGGCGGCACTGGTGCATGAGCAGATGCCAGCAGCCCAGTTTGTGTTGTATGGAACGGCTCCAAAGGGAAATGAGGGGTATTACCAGGAGTGTGTGGCGTTGCAGCAATCGCTGGGGTTACAGGAGTCGCTTATTTTTGGCGGCTTTGTTGCCAGTCCAGAGGCGGCCTACAACAGTGGGGATTTTGCGGTGTTATCGAGTATTTCTGAGGGGTTCCCTTACAGTGTGGTGGAGGCAATGATGTGTGGGCGCACGGTGGTGGGAACGGCCGTTGGCGGGGTGCCCGAAGCGTTGGCCGGGTGTGGGTTTGTGGTTGAGCCGCGTAACCCGGCACAACTGGCAGAAACCTGCCTCTATTTGTTACAAAACCCAGCCTTGTGTCGTGAGTTGGGGCAGAAGGCGCGGGAAAAAGCGTTGGCTCACTTTAGTTTGCAACAATGTAATGCGTCGTACCTGGCCTGTTACCAACGGCTGGCGACGGAGGCGCGCCGTAGTAGTAGGGGAAATGGGGCGCGGATAGACGCGGATGGGACGGGTTAACGCGGTTTTTTGGGAATAACTGTTTCGTTGAGATGAGCGATTGACTGGTTGACCGACAGATTTAATTTGAACGTTTGTGGCAGCGGATGAAAAGCGGATAAACGGATAATGCTAAACGGCCCCGTCCGTCTAGCTGTTTCTATCCGTTGCCTGTTATGGATGAAAACGATATTTGTCAATCAATCAAGGGGTTGGAAATTTTGAGTCTTTCGGATTTTATGGGGTTGCTGTGAAAGGTAAAACGGGAAACGTGAACGCCCTATGGTCACGTCTTACGCATCACGTTTCATGGGTTGTCAACCCCCTGAGCTCCCAAAGAGCCGAATTTTTTGCAAAACGATGAGTACGAGTGTTGGACAGGTTGT
>CAZPEJ010000753.1:0-2736 GCA_964585465.1 uncultured Ardenticatenaceae bacterium | reverse complement strand
GCCAGCACCATGGGCTGGTTGGCAACGATGCCCACTACCCAGCCGTTGAGCCGGGCAAACCCCACCACCATATTTTCGGCCCACAAGCGGTGTACTTCTAAGAAACGGCCGTCATCCACCACACTGGCTATCACCTGGCGCACATCATACGGTTTGTGTGGGTCGGTGGGCACAATCTGTTCCAATTCCGGGCAACGCCGATCAGGGTCATCTAACGGCCGAATATAGGGCGGGTCTTCCTTATTATTGGAAGGCAAATAGGTGAGCAAAGCCCGCACCTGGGCCAGACACGCCCGATCATCCTTGTCTAAAAAGTGGCACACCCCACTTTCCTGGCTGTGAATGAGGCCACCGCCTAACTCCTCTAAACTGACGTTCTCCTGCATCACCGCCCTCACCACCTCTGGCCCGGTAATGAACATATAACTGTTTTCTGTCATAAACACAAAATCGGTCAGGGCTGGCGAATACACCGCCCCACCCGCGCACGGCCCCAAAATGACCGAGATTTGCGGAATTACCCCAGAGGCTTCGCAGTTGGCATCAAAAATACGGGCATAACCACCCAGGCTGTCTACCCCCTCTTGAATCCGCGCCCCGCCGGAATCGTTCATGGCAACAAAGGGGCAACCATATTCCAACGCCATTCGCATGGCTTTGACAATTTTGTTGGCGTGCATCTCCCCCAATGACCCACCCATGACAGAAATATCCTGAGCGGCGGCCATTACTTGACGGCCGTTTACCAGCCCAAACCCCGTCACCACCCCATCCCCATACCGCGACCCCTTGCCGCCCAGATAACTTTCATAGCGGGGTTGCACCAGGGCATCAATTTCCGTGAACGAACCAGGGTCAAACAGCAGGTTAATACGCTCCCGCGCCGTCAACCGCCCTTTTTTGTGCTGAGCTTCTGCCTCTGGCAACGTCCCCAATGAAATCTCTTTGCGCTTTCGTAGGTCTTGTAAATAAAAATCCATGTTTTTCATAAAAAATCTTCGTGAAACGTGAAACATGAAACGTGAGGGAATCATCACGTTTCACGTTTTGCGTCTCACGCCTCCACTCGCTCTTTAATTCCCAACAACATCTTCCGATCCATCACAAAACTAATTGGCTCAATAAAGGTTGGCCCATATCCCAGCTTGTTTGCCAGGGTTTGTTTGTAGTCGCTGCGCCAGCGGGAAATGAGGCGGCACGACGTGTCATCTATTGGTTTCAGGTAAAACAGCCAGGAGACATTGACGTATTCGTCAGGTTCGTTGCTGTCTACGTGGGTGCTAACGCTGTTGCAGGCGTGGAGCAGGATGTATCGGTTTGGCTCGATGGCTACTACTGGAATAGGGGGAGATTTGGGGTGTAGGTGAATCACATCCCCCACTTTCAGGTTTTGAAATTCCGGCAGAATACGGTCGGCGTTGTGAATGTCGCAACCCGCCAGGTTTTCCAGAAATTCATAGCTGTAGAAACCGCCTCGCCCTTGCCCAATTTGCACCAGCCAGGGCCAGATATTTTCGGCCGTTTCTGCAATGGTAATGGCATGAGTAGCTTCCCACTTGGGCTGCTCAATATACTCGTCCCCCGGCAACGTGCGCTCTACTTCTTCCGGGGTGGCTCCCCAACTGGTGCGCCAGGGACGTAACATCGGGGTAAAAACGGCCGTTGCCACGCTCGCGGCCCCCACCAACCCCTCCCCTACTGTTTTTATGGTTAAAGTATTCGTTGTCATGATGACTCCTTTCCTTCAAAAACCTGATTTCTTTGAAAAACCCGGTTCCTAAAAGCTCACTACTTACGCCTTTTGTGCCAAAATGCCCCGCACAAAAAGCCCAAAGGGGACAAAACAAATTAAACCCATTACAAAAATAACGATGACATCAGCTAGTAAAAATGGGGTATTGGTTAGAAACGGCCGTAATAACAAAAAGAGTATCAACGCAACAAACAACAAGGTAGCTTGAAACAGCAACCCAAACCCAACCACATACCCCAACTCCCGCTGCCGCCAAAGCAAAATACCCCCAATAACCCACGCCGGGGTGATAAACAAATCTGCAACATTAACAGCCAACTCTGCTTCAGAGGGTGTTGCCCCGCCCGTTATGGCATTGATCACCACCCCAATGACCCGCAAGAAGAACAAAAGCCCCAGTCCAACTAAAACACCCCCGGCTAATTTTTCAGGAACCACATGAGTGAGTTTCCGCTGAACAGCCTTGCCATCAATGTTTGTAACCAACCCAATGAGGGTATACAAACTCAACACAGTCAACATGAGATGAATAAGGAAAGCCCAATTCAGCGGCACAGCAAAACTATAAACAAGATAATTGTATAAAACAAAAAAAAGCGCGCCTGCCCAGCCAAGTAACCCAATTAGTTGCATACGCCGTGTTAACCACATGCAACCCAATAAAACAGGCACCCCAACAAAAAAATTAATCACATCGTTGGTAACAAAGGCGCGAATTAATTCATCTGTTGGGTAAATCAATGCCTGGTAAAAAAAACCTACGATGGAGACCAATGTCATGAAGATGGCAATGAGAAAAGAAGAAATATAAATTGCCTTGATATTCCCTTTAACAGGTAGGATTAAATTTTGATATGTACTCATGGTTTTTAATACCTGGAAAGTATCAGACCACCGTTTTTCACCACTAGCACCATACCCGCCAGCATTTTATACTCACAGAGGGCATAAACTGACATTTTTATTGTGAGATTGGAGATTAG
>CAZPEJ010000752.1:0-2737 GCA_964585465.1 uncultured Ardenticatenaceae bacterium | reverse complement strand
GACAAAGAACCACGATTGAGCCGAGAAGGGTTGGTTTATGTGCGGGGGTGGCTGGAAAAACTGGAAAAAGAACAAGATTTGGAGACCGCGACAGGTCTGGAACTTTTAGCACAACGCATTGCAGATGAAGCAGCCAAAACAAAAGGAGGGCCACAATGAGTCAAGAGTATTGGATAGATGTAACCCTGCGCCTGGATACCGCCTTGCACATTGGCACTGGCAAAGGCGGCACTCTGGCCGATTCACCCATTCGCCGCACAGGGAAAGGGGAGTTTCTCATTCCCGGCCGGGCGTTGGGTGGTAGTTTACGCACCCTGGCTACCCGGTTGGCCCCCCGGTTAGGCTGTAAAGTTTGCCAGGTGTTAGAAGCAAAACCAGAAGAAGCTAAGCCTTGCCCCTGTGAAGTCTGTCGTTTATTTGGCAACGTGCATCCAGTAGACCCGGAAACAGATAAATCAGAAAAAGATGGTGAACCAGCTGAGGCATCCAGGCTTTGGGTGTATGATGCAGTGACAAAACCCCAAAAACGCACTCATTTGCGGGATGGGGTGGGCATTAACCGCCAGCGAGGGACTGCTGCCAGTCAGGTAAAATTCACTTATGAAACGGTGCCTGCTGGTACAGAATTTACCTGGAAATTGCGATTAACGGCCGATGAAACAGTAAACACTGATATTTTAATTGCCGCATTGGCAGAGTGGCAAGCGGGGCGAGGGCAATTGGGTGGTAATGTGGCACGGGGGTTGGGGCGGTTTACGGTGACAAAGTGGGAAGTGACACAACGTGAGCTAAAAACGGCCGATGATGTCATTGCCTACCTCAAATCTCCAAAAAGCCAAAACAAAGTGGTGGATTGGCACAGTGAACTGGAGAATATCAGGGGTAAGCTTAAACCGCTCGACAAAGATAATGTTGAAAAATCTATAGCGATGGGTTTTCTGATTGTTGATTTTGAACTGGCTTTCACAGACCTGTTTTTAAGCCACGACCCGTTAAGCGGGCTGATTGCCGGGTTTGACCACGCCCCGCTGGTTGAAGTGACACAAGGCCCCGGCCAGATGGGACAACCGGTTCTTTCTGGCTCTAGCTTGCGCGGAGTGTTGCGTAGCCATGCCGAAAAAATTGCCCGCACCCTGGCAACCAACCACTGGTACAAAGCGAGTGGCGGAGACGAGGAGAAAACACGGAACGAGTTTCTAAAAAGCTGCCCGGCTTGCGATGTATTGGCAAGAGAAAAAGAGGCTTTAGCCAGTTGTGATGCCCGCTTACAACTGCCAGATAGTCAGGAAACACCCGAAGATGCCCTTTGCCTGGCCTGCCGTTTGTTTGGTAGCCAGCGGCGCGGCAGCCGTTTGTGGGTATCCGATGCTTGTGTGACGAAGGAATCTTTGGGCAAAGATGATTGGAAGGCACAAGATTTTCTGGCAATTGACCGCTTTACAGGGGGTGGGATGCACGGGGCCAAGTTTGATGCTGCCCCGCTTTACCAGGCGCGGTTCAAAGGTCAATTAGTGCTCCATGACCCCCAAACATGGGAGCTAGGATGGTTGGCTCTGCTGTTACGGGATCTGGCGGAAGAACGCCTGACGGTTGGCTTTGGGCGGGCAAAAGGGTATGGCCGGGTGAAGGCTGAGAAGTTTACCTGGACAGTGGGGTCTTTAACAAAGGAAGATATAGAACCTTTCTCTGTGCCGTTTGAAGAAAAAAAGGGAGAAACTAGCGGCTTATATCACCTCTTCATTCGCAAAACTGATGGTTGGCTGCCGGACGGTTGGTTGGAAGCGGCGAAAAAGTGGGTGGCTGAGTTTAATACGGCCGTTACCAGTTTTCAGGTAGATGAAAAGAGATACAAAGATTGGCAATGTTTTAAGGAAGACACCTTTTTTACCTGCAAAGATGAAAAAGGATTTCTTAAGCATTATGGAGTAAGTCGGGTGGAGGTGAAACATGGCTAACAAACCCAAAAGCGCGGCCTATTTTGTAGAAGAAGCCTTTAACCGTTTAGGGAAGGATGCCGCTTCCCTTCATATTATGGGAGGAAAATTTGAGGACACATGCCTGTCAACTTTTTGTGATGCATGGGATAAAGTGTCAGATGGTTGGTTCGAGTGGGTGATGGTGGAGGAAGTTCACCAGTTTGAGGTAAAAAAAGAGGGGAAACTGGGAACGGCCGTTCCCACCACCCCCTTTTACCTGGAAAGATTACGTCTTTTTGGCCCAAAGGGGGATTTGGAACTGCGCCGGGATGGGGAAACGTTCCACTGGCATTTTATGGGAGATGTGGCAAACCAATGGCTGGATTTGACAACTTTTGAGGTCAAAACTCACCCGGCGTTTGTTTTGCCAGAAGTAGAGGAGCGTTATTACCAATGGCGCAAAACAGATGAACGGGTGGGTGGTGCATGGCTGGCTCAGGTTGGGTCAGATGATAAAAACAAAAAAGGGATGTATTTGAAGCAGAGACATTATTTAGAAAACGGCCGTATCGCCTTTGTGCGGTATGTGGGGTTTGAGGAGGTGGGAAATGGCTGAGGGAACAATTAAAAAATGGATGCCAGAAATAGGCAGAACTGGTATTGGGTATATTACACCAAGTGATGGTAGCCGGGAGGTCAAATTTTATGGCGATAACCTACAAGGCGGTACAAGAGAACAAATTAAGGCAGGTTTGCAAGTACGATATGAGTTGAGACGGAATGCTACAGAACTCGTAACTTCTACATTTTCCATAATTGGC
>CAZPEJ010000751.1:0-2739 GCA_964585465.1 uncultured Ardenticatenaceae bacterium | reverse complement strand
CAGGTTGCCGCCACTGATGCCTAACCCGGCGGCCAAAAACTTCTGCCGCAACATCCGCCGCGCTTCGGCCGTGAGCAGGGGAATGTCATCAGCCGATAGCTGTTTGCCCGATTCGCGGCTGAACAGTTCAGCCACCTGTTGCCGTGTTTTGTGAATGGCGGGGGCAATGATGTGGGAAGGGGGTTCTTGGGCCAGTTGGATAATCCACTCGCCCAAATCCGTTTCTACTGGTTCAATATCGGCCGTTTCCAGGGCGTGATTGAGGTGGATTTCTTCACTGGCCATAGATTTGCTCTTGGTTGCCAGTGTTACGCCGTGCCGTTTGGCAATTTCCAGGACAATCCGACACGCCTCTGCCCCATCCCGCGCCCAATGCACCTGCGCCCCGGCCGCAGTGGCCTTTTGTTCAAACGTTTCCAGGTGGTGTGCCAGTTGGCCCAGGGTAGCCGCCCGCATGGCCTTAAAATGATCCCGTAGGGCCTCTGCGTCGGGCAGTTCTGCCAGGGCAGTTTCCCGCGATTGGCGAAAACGGCCGGTAGCTCCTTCGATGGAACCTTGCAGCCGTACATCTTCGATGGCAATGGTAGCGGTTTGACGAAATTGGGTGAATGAGTTCATAGGGCGTTTAACAACAGATAGGGTACGGTTTACGTTTTTTCCAACATGGTGGCGAGGTGTTCGATGTGTACACCTTGTGCCCCGGCGAAGCGGCGCATGTGCATGAGGCAACCGGGATCGGCCGTTACCAGGGTGTCGGCGGTGGTGGTAATGGCCTGGTTTAGTTTTTCGGCGGTCATGGCTTGCGATACCTCTGGCATTCGCACCGAAAACAGCCCGCCAAACCCACAACACCGATCAGACTCTTTCATTTCCACCAGTTGGTACCCGGCCGTTTGCAGCAAGTGGCGTGGTTGCTCCCGCAGCCCCAACAGGCGACACATGTGGCAGGAGTCGTGATAGGTGACACGTTCCTGGTGGGCAGAAACGGCCGTGAGGGGTGTTTCGGCTAAAAATTCGCTCAATTCATACGTTTTGTTTGCCAGTTGTTTGGCGCGCGTCTGCCAGTCGGAGCCGTCGGCAAACAGGTGGGGGTACTCAACCCGAATCATGGTGGTGCAGGAGCCACTGGGTAACACGACGGCTTCATACGGTTCAAAAATTTCAATCGTTCGTTCAGCCAGTTGCCGTGTTTCGGGGCGGAAACCACTATTAAAAAAGGGCTGACCACAACAGGTTTGTGCCTGGGGGAAGTGTACCTGGCAACCAGCCCGACGTAGCAGGCGCACGGTTGCCACGCCGACTTCTGGCATGACCTGGTCTACCAGGCAGGTGACACACAAAGCAACTTCTTTAGGTAAGGGGTGGGGCATGATCACTCCATTCAGGGGGTTTGCAGGCTGGTTAACTGGGACTCGATTTCAGAAACGGCCGATTTCCCCGCCGTAACACCTTCTTGCCAACGATGAAAATCCAACAGGCCGATGGTACCTAGTTTGGGGCGAATTAAAATATCGGGTTGGGAAATGGCTAAACGGGCATTGAGCGATTGGACGGTGAGCATATCCACCACTGCGGAGAGGATTTGTAAGGTGCGGTTGCGTTGGGTAATGGCTAATGCCCGCGCAATGATGCCCATTGGCTGGGTTTCTGGCTCCGGGTGGCTGCCAAATGGGGCGGTCAGGCTCAAATCTACAGCAATGACCTGGGTGGCCCCCCGCGCCCGCGCCACATCAAAAGGCACGTTGTTGATCACCCCGCCGTCCACCAATAACTGCCCGCCCCGTTCTACTGGCGGGAGCAGAATAGGAAAGGCGATGGTGGCTAAAACGGCCGAAATGACATCTCCCTCATCTAAAATGACCTCTTTGCGGGTGATCAGGTTGGTCGTGACAACAGCCAGGGGGATTTTTAGGTCAGTGAAGGAAATACGGCCGATACTCTCCTCCAGCAGCTTTTCCGCTTTGTTGTTACTGCTCAGAGAAGGGTGGCTACCTGGCAAAGCATACAACTGCCCCACCCCCAACTTCTGGAAAAAAGCCAACATCTGCTCCGGGGTTTGTCCGGCCGCATACAAAGCCCCTACCAACCCGCCAATACTGGTGCCCGTGATCAGGTGGGGGCGAATACGGAGTCGTTCCAACTCCATTAGCACCCCAATATGAGCCGCCCCTCTGGCCCCACCCCCGCCCAGTGTCAATCCGATTTTCACTTGTTCACTCCCATCCTCGAATCTGATTGGCGATCCTTAAGTATTCAATGTGAGGTCTATCTGAAACAGCAGGTGGTAAAATAATAAGGGGGCGCAAATTTTTTTCAAAGTTGTCCAAACCAGCATCCAGATGGTTTTTTCTTAATTGCACAAGCTGTTGTTTGTTTAAGCTAATAGAATAATCACTAAAAACTGTAACCAGACCCTTGTCGTAGGCACGGTGGTGTAGCGCACATAAGGCAATACCATTTGAAGTTTCATCAGTGCCATTTTGTTGAACTGGCACAATATGAGCCGCATCCACCAACTTTAATTGAATACCACAAATCGCACATTGGTGATTATAGGCAGTTAATACGCGGCTTCTAAAGCTAATGTCTCGCAGTTTTCGTTTGACAGTAATGGCTGTGCTTTTGCGCTCAAAATCCTCAATCAAAATATCTTCGTCATTTACGGTAACATTTTTGATGGCTTCTTCTAAAATCTGTAAATCTGGTAAGGATTGTCCAAAATCATGTAATGATATGAGG
>CAZPEJ010000750.1:0-2739 GCA_964585465.1 uncultured Ardenticatenaceae bacterium | reverse complement strand
AAAAAAAGCCCCGTTCACGGGGCGTTGTTTTTAGCCAGGGGTTTGAACCCCTGGCTTATTTATTTTCATCCGCCTCGGCGGTCAACCGCCGGGCTACCAAACAATAAAACATTTTTTTGCCAGGCAAAATTGCCGTCGTTTATCTCACCTTGTTCTTGCATCTCTGGTAGTAGAGATAAAAACAGTTTATTCTCCCTGTGCCAACGCTGGCAACGATTGCAGGTAGAGCCATAGTGCACTCAATTCGTCATCCGTCATCTGCCCAAAATAAGGCCAGGGCATCTCTTCACCAAGCGAACGGCCGTCCGGCGTGATCCCCATGCGTAAGGTGTCCATAAACTCTGCCTCTGACCAGGCTGCCAGTTCACCACCGGGAGTCAGGTTCGGTGAGGGAACTTCCTGGCCGGGAGGCCCAAAAGGAACACCGTTCAGTTCAGCCCCGTGACACTCGGTACACATGGTTCGCGCCAGGTATCCACCGTATTCAACAGTCACGGTCGGTTCGATAGCAGCCGTGTGGGGTGCATCATGGTCAATCCGGTCAGCGGCCACCGCTGGCACCAGCCCCAAAGCGACCATCACCTGCCCCATTGGCTCAATTTTGCGCTCCGGCAGTTCATTATCCACCGGTGGTACGCTCTTGAGGTAAGCGATCACCACCCCCAGGTCTTCATCCGTCAGGTGAGAAAAATTTTCGGAGGGCATTACCCACAGGGCACGGCCGTCAGTCCCCACCCCATGCCGTATCGCCCGTACCCAATCCTCGTCTGTATAAAAACTGCCCACGCCGCCTGCTCCCGAAGTGAGATTAGGTGTGGGAATACTCAACAAGCCAGGCACAGCAAAGGAGAGTTCGCCGCCCAGGTTTGGCATGTGGCAATCCTGGCAATAATGGATGAGCGCCACATGCTCTCCGCGCTCAATGGCTTCCGCCCCGGTGGGGATAACAACGGCCTCAACCGGAACATCATACATTTTGTTGGTCTTTGCCCGGCCGGTCAACATCAACACGATAAAAGCGACTACCAAAAACCCAATCAGGCCGCCCAACACAATACCCATCCACTTCAAAATCTTGCGAGTCATAGAACGCTCTCCTTTATTTTCTGTTACGGAACACATATCGAGAAGGGGCACTCACCCCGGCGATTAACAAAATCATCAGGAGTACAAACAGCAGTACGCCTGACACCTTACTGGTACTGAGTGAGGCTGCCAATGCCTGGTTGGCAAAATAAACCGGAAATACCGAGGCGATGGTGAGAAATAGGGCGAGGAAACCAGAAACCCGACGTGTCCAGCGTACCCCGAACCCCGAAAAGGCATAACCACCAAATACGCCAATCAGAGCGACACCGATGGCCCCACCACCCATCCCAGTCTTGAGGAGCGTGGCGAAAAAATTTTCGGTAACGATGACTGGCCCCACGATCAGTAACAACGGCGAAAGTATGGCCCAACGCCACCGATGTCTATCTGAACTCTCGGTATCACAGGTGGCTGCGCCCAGCAGTGCCCCCACAACGGCCGTAGGAAACAAAACTGCGCCGAAAGTGCCTGCTAATGTAAATCGGGGACGCTCGCTTAATTCCAGGGCAAGCAAAACCATCCAGGCTCGCAGCGATGCCCCCCATACCAAACCCAGAAAGGTGCCAACGACAACTCGTCTGGTTATCGTTTTGCGATGAATAGATAGCTTCTCAATGAGGGTATCAGATTGTGAACCCACACTCATCATTATTCTCCTCGTTAGGCAGGCAACATCAAATCAGACAACAGGATGCGGCCGAACCAGATAGCAAAGATGGGGTAGGTGATCACGGCCGTTAGTCCGCCAACGGCCGTTAACGGATGTTCCTGCCCGCCCAGGATGAAGCCGACGATGACCAACACATAGCTCACTCCGGCCGCGATACCCAGCAAAGCCAATGTGTCGGGTAGCGATCCCTGGGCACGGGCAACTGTGTTAAAGACGATAAGTGCCACGCCGAATAAACCAAAGGCAGCCGGGACGATAACGGCCGTTTGCTCATATTTGATGATGCCGAAGATGAGCAAGGTCTGAAATACGGCCGCCACCAGCAATGCCAGCACGCCAATGACCAACATAACTAGAGTAATAACCGGCGCATCCTGGCGGTGCAATTGGTAAAGCACCAGCAAAACCGGCAGCAGGGAAAAGGCCAGAATCACACTGAAAATGTCGTTGATCGTGCCCCAGGGTTGGCCCAGCGCAAAGAACGTGATCAATGTAACCAACCCCAGAACAGTGGCGATGGCACTCACGACGGCCGACCAGCCAGCATAACGAGCCAGTTCAAAATTTAGCATTGTGTCAACTCCTTCAAATCCGTAGCGCGATTTTCACCAATTGAGCAGCCGCCGCCCTAACCAGAAAGCCCACACCGGGTAGCCCAGGTAAGGCACGGCCAGGGCACTTATCAGGACGCTGCGTGGTAATCTGTAGGTGGCGCGAGCCACAAAGCCAGTCACCAGCAGCCATGAACCCACACCGCCGATCATCGCCAGCGTCACCCAACCCACCTGTTGTTCAAACGGCAACACGCCATAGATGAGCGCCAGTTGCAGCAGGATGACAATGATCATGGAGGCGATGCCCACGACGGTTGCCAGACGAATGAGGGTGGGGTGGTACGGCCGTAACATCCTATCCAGCACCAGCGCAATCGGAATCGTCAACAAATACTGAAGTGCCACACAGATGTCGTTGAGCCGCCG
>CAZPEJ010000749.1:0-2742 GCA_964585465.1 uncultured Ardenticatenaceae bacterium | reverse complement strand
ATCAGGCTCTCCGCCAGCCTGGGGCAAATGCAACAGCGTCAACTGCTCATCTTCCGCCAGGCCAAACCACAACTTTTCGCACTCCTCTTGAATCGTCCGGTGTTTTATTGTCTCTGCTGGGTTTGTTTCCAGCCCCACTTTAGCGGCTAGTTCAAACAAAGCCACCAACAACCCTGGATGCCCACCACTTAGTTCCAATAAACGGCCGTTTACCCCTGGTGAAAGCTGTTTATTTTTTCGCACTTCCAATTGGGAAATCATCCGACAGGCATCTTCTTCGTTATAAGGAGTTAATCCAATCACCGCCCGCGAAAATAACTCGTAAAAACCTTCACACTCAACAGGTGGGCGCAGCCGCGCCGGGTGTTCCCGCAAAAACAAGGCATAACACACCTTGTACTTATGGGCATCACGCAAAGCACGCAAATTTGCCAGAGCCATCGGCGGCAACGAACGATAAGCAGCATCAAACTCATCCAACAAAAAACACAAAGTAACTTTTTGCTCCTGGCACAAAATATGAGCCGCCAATTCCAACTGCCGGCGAGCCAGCAACGGGTTAGGGTTTTGGATAATTTCCCGCCGCAAGGCAGTCAGTTCATTCCGTAACGAACGAGTAATCTCCAGTTGCCCAGAAGCCTCCACCAACGCGGTCAACAACAACTCATACACCCCCCATTCAGACAACTCAGCCAGGCGATGATGGTCAGCCCAGGCAAACAAAACATATTGCGCCTGCTCCCCTAGAAAATGTTTTTGCACATCAGAACGCAGAACAAATTGCAACAGGCGTGACTTGCCCATACTGGAGGGGCCAACAATGGCGCAAGAATCTCTGGCATTGATAACCTGGAAAAAGGGTGCCACCACCTCCCGGCGATAAGAAGTGGGATGTTCAGGGCCTATTTCAGACATATTTCTCCCTCCTTTTCTTTAAGTAACTGTTCACACAACACGCTCCCCACCAACAATGCCCGCCAATACTCTGGTTTAGGTGATTCAGTTGGCTCCTTTTGTTGTTTCCATAACAGGGTAGCTCTAAATACGGCGTTTAAGAGCAACCCCCAGCGATACTGGTCAATGTCAACCTCAATTCCAACAAAAATTCCGTGTACAATCTCCCGAATGGCTTGAATAACCTTTAAGGCTTTTTTCGCCTGAGGGCTTTTAACGTGGTGAGGGCGGAGTTTGTAAAACTTTTTCTCATTAACAATAACCTTCACTAACTCATAATACTCATCCATCTGCTCAAATGGTATATCTATTAGACGTGTCAAAATATCTATCTCTAATTCCACAAAATCTTGAAAGGCTGGCCCTGGGCCGCTACGTTCGTAATCAATCGCACGAATCCTGTTGGCAACATTTCCTACCAACATATTGTCCCCTTGTAAATCCCCATGTGTGATAGCTTCCCAGGTTTCTGGGAAATAACTTCTGTCTGGCAACGTGGCATCTGCAAAAGCTATGTGGCGTATTAGCCATTGCACCGGATTGAGCAAGGGGCAAGCCAGCAGGGGGTGATTCATCTGCTCACTCTTTTCTGGAAAGTCGCGCAATCGTTCATGCCAATCTTTCTCCCACACTCCGGTATAAGCCTCAAAAAGTGAGGCATCTCGTTTCTCCTTACGAGCATAATGGTTTGACCAGGTTTCACAAAAGAATTGGGTTAGTGTCTCTTTAATTTCCTCAACTGAGCCAGTCCGATAGTAGTGCGAAAACGTCTGTAACGGGCCATTGATATTGCCTTGGAAAGTATAAACGGCCGTTCCCCAATTCCACAACACTACCCAATCTTCCAGACGGGCATAAAAATTCCCCCCCAACTGATCTTTAATATATTTTTTATACCGTTCAATTTCCGCTTGGATCCGTTCTGCCCTGGCAATTTTAACCACTTTGGGTTCCAGGTGATCGGCCGTCACCTTCAGAATCACAGCCCTTGAACGGGGCGCCATCGTATTGAGTTGATTCAAATCATGAACCAATTCCAGTTTCAAGGTACGATTTCTGGCAAAAAGGCGGGCTAATGTCCGTTCCACTTCCTGTCGCCCCTCATCCCTCATAAAACCAAAATGTCCATTCAGGGTAGTTCCTAATGAATCCGGCCATTGAATAGACGGTGGGTGTAACAAAGCAATCTCATCTGCTGCCCGCTCCAAAGCGCGGCGTAATCGGTCTGGGCCTTCCTCCTTGCCGATATAATCATAAGCTGTTTTCTCCGTTAATACCTTAGCCACCGTTGCCACACTGCCATATGCACTGACAACAATCGAGAGCGTTGGTTTCAGAAGTTCCAGCATATCCAACCCACTATTATCGTGCCCGTCATCATCCAACAAACATTTATCTACTAAAGCAATTTCACAGCGGTATTTCATGGCTTTTTCAATCGCATCTTGCACCAAGGCACTCCCTACCCCCTCCGCCACAACCGCACAATACCCCCACATCTGCAAATTGCGCGCAAACAAATCACGCCACTGTTGTTCATCGTCTACAATCAACACGTTGGGGAGTGAATTTTTGATAGGTTCTAACATTTTCTCATCCTCCTTTCCTCCTGAACAGTACAGACATACAATGTTTTACCTTTAGCAGCCTGCCAGAGAACGGCCGAATAACACATGGGTCACGCAGAAAAGACCAGAGAAAAAATCCGCGAAAACCCGCCAAACCCGTTTCACCCGCGTTCCATTGCCACTTTTCCGACAACCTGCCAGTTGCTTGCCTGCCAACCAT
>CAZPEJ010000748.1:0-2744 GCA_964585465.1 uncultured Ardenticatenaceae bacterium | reverse complement strand
CACGGATTTAGCCCCCCCCCATTCACGATTCACCATTCACAATTCACAATTCACGATTAGAAACGGCCGTTTTCCTTTTTAACCACAGATGACACGGATAATACGGATTGGCATGGATTTAGCTTCCCCCTATTCACAATTCACGATTCACCATTCACAATTCACCATTAGAAACGGCCGTTAACATCTGCCACCCAATCTCATCCAGGAAAGCAAAGTTGTGATGTGAATAAACTGCCTTACCCTGTTTTATGTCGGTGGTCTGTCCAGTGGCGGGGCCACAGCCAGAAAATCGTGGACAAAACGGTGGGTATAACTTTCCAGCAGCGATTCCAAACGGTTAATGTCTGGCGAGGCAAGTACTACTCCCGCATGTTGTTTTTTGTCCACCCGGTAAACAATTTCTTTGTCCTGATAAGCAGAAAGGTCGGGATGTTCCTGCCGCGCCAGGCAGATCAGCACACCAGCATATTGTTGGGGGGTCTGGGGAGGCTGGTAAGCATGTCCGAGTGTATGGGCGGCTTCTAATTTGGCCCACTCCCCCCACAAGTTGAGACCAGAGGAGGCTTCAACCAGTTGCTCAATGTTGGCTCCACCCACACGAGCAGCAACTTCTACAAAATAAAAACGGCCGTCTTTTCCTTTTATGTACTCTGCATGAGTGACACCCCTCACCAGACCAAATGCCTGAATCAACTGTTTGTTAAATTGTAATAACGCCTGGGCATCTTCGCTTTGTGATGGCAGTGAACGGGTGACAAACACGCCGCCGTCGTGGGCTACGTTAATGGGTGGACGGCCGTATTTGTGTGGTGCCGCAAAAACAATATCCCCTTGCCACACAATTGAATCTACATGAAACACTTCCCCATAAATAAACTGCTCTAACAGAAAGTAGGATTGTTCATCCCCCAACTGGTCAAACCACCGCCACACCTCCTCTGAATGGTTGATGCGTTTAATCCCCATGGCCCCCGCTTCGGAGCGAGGTTTGAGCAGCCAGGGTGGAGGAACTTCATTCATAAAAGCGCGCAGGTGGTCATAATTAAAAACGGCCGAAAAGTTTGGCACATTCAAACCAGCTTCCCTGGCTTTGAGACGCATGGCTAATTTATCCCGAAAGTAACGGCTGGTTGTCTCTCCCATGCCAGGAATCCGCAAATGTTCGCGCAAAGAAGCGGCCGTTTCCACATCGTAATCATCCAACGGCACAATTTTGTCAATCGCATGGGAACGCATCAAATAAGAGACCCCGTGAAGAATATCCGGCCGTTTGGACAAGCTGGGCATGTAAAAAGCCTCGTCAATTGAATCCCACGGCCATGGCTCTTCGCGCAACTTTTCCCTGGTCAACAACAACACCCGACACCCCACTTGTTTGGCGGCCGTTAAAAAAGAGGTTCCCTTAAAATAACTTGCCAGACATAAAATAGTTACAGGTTGGTTCATAAAAAGACCCTTTGCATCTACAAATTTGGTGTAACCATTCAGCTTTTTGCAGATAGGCAATGTTTTTAACACAACTTTGCCCGAACGATTCGTAAGTAAAACATCGTCTGTCAGAATAGTTACAATAAACCTGCGGTTGATAAAATAGCTAAGATCACCAGAATGGTTATTAACAAAAGAATCACAACCCACCAGGCATGGGAGCGTTCGACTTGTCGGCGGGTTGGGGGATGATAGCTGCTGTGTAACTGGGACGTAGTTTCTTCTGGCACCGGGGTGGCTGCTTTTTCCGGTGGGATTTCATAAGCATGAATGACCTTTTCCGAAGGAGAGGGTGGGTGGGGTAATTGGGCAGCCATTTCGGCCGTTAATTCTATCTCTTCTGTGCTGTCCATAGCTTCAGACAGTTGACGGATCATGTCGGGGGATGGTAAAGCATCAGCTGGGGACGTTTCGTGAATCTGGGAAACGGCCGTTTCTTCACTGCCTCCCCCCTGCGCTGCCTCCTCCTCTAAATGGGACAACTTCTTAAACCAGGCAGGTAACTCCGCCGGGGGCAACCGGGCAGCCGCAGCACGTTTTTGAATATCCTGAAGCAAAACCCGCAGCCCTTCCCGCTCCACAGCAGCAGGGGGAGAGACGGTGGTGGCAGGATCGGCCGTTTCCATCACCCCCACCTCCCGCGCCAACAAATAGTAACTTGCCCACTGGGGATCAAAAACCAGGTGTCCCCCAACCCGCACCTTGTCCCCGTCGTGAAGCGTTATTTCCCTGGCAGCCTGCTCCAACAAAACACACCGGATTTGATGGTCTGCATCTTGCAAATCACAAGAAAGAGCATGTAAACGGCCGTTTTGCGTTCCTTGAACCAGGTTTGCTACCCGCCCCACCACAAACACCAGCCCCAAAGGCAGCTCAGGGGGTAATTTTAATGCCAACCGGTGGTTCAAAAGTGTTACCGTCACATCCATTATGTCATCGCTCCGCTTAATAGTCCTATCAACCACACCATTATACCGTAAAAACGGCCGAATTCGATTTGACGAAAATACCACCACTGCTTATACTTGTTGTTCCGTGCATATTTTATGCACATTCTGTATCAACCTGCCTTAAATTAGTACGCCGAGTTAATAAATTAAACAATGCCGACGTAGCTCAATTGGCAGAGCGATGCTCTTGTAAAGCATAGGTTATGGGTTCAATTCCCATCGTCGGCTTGTGTGAAGTCAACAAATCTGTTGACAGCACTCTAACAACTATTTTGGGTCAGTGTCCCGAGCGGCAAAGGGGGC
>CAZPEJ010000747.1:0-2752 GCA_964585465.1 uncultured Ardenticatenaceae bacterium | reverse complement strand
ATCGAAGCGTGAAGGGTGAGGGGCGAGGAGCGAGGGGCGAGAGTCTGACTGCCGACGGCTGACTGCTGACTGCTGACTGCTGACTGCTGACTGCTGAGAGCTAATAACTAATAACTCTTGTAAGGATAGCTGAACGGCCGTTACCTGTTCCGTTACCCCGGCTTGTTGGGCTTTTTGGGTGGTGAGTTGGGTCATAACGGCCGAACCATCGGTGGCGGTGACATGCACCCCCTGTTTTGCCAACCACACGGCATCTTCGCCTGTGCCGCAGGTAAGTTCTAACACATGCTGCCCGGCAGAGAAAGAGTTGCCCAACACCTGCCACACACGCGGGCGTAACATTTGCCCCAGGCGCGAGTGGGTGAACTCCTGGTCATATTTATTGGCGATGTGGTCAAAAACGGCCGAATTAATCATTTCATTCAAGCGACAACCCCAGCCATAGATAACTTCTGCGGAGTTACAGGATCAAAATGCAAGCGCATGATCTGATCGGGTCTTAACCCCAATGATTCATAAGTTCTCCCATGGCTATCGCTAAATTCAACTTCAAATGTTTTGCCGTCTGCCAGTATTTCTACAATCGTTCCAACCTGACCACGCCATAGGTTGTATTCTGGCAGATCAATCATTAATGTGATGACATCTAACAAATCAAACGTTTCTTGCATGTTTGTCTCTCAGAGTGGGTAACAACTTGTCAGACGTGGAATTGTCGAACCCACCTCAATAATCCAGGTACATCAAGTCCGTAAAAAACTGATAAGCAGGTTCATCAACGATTTGGGATTAAGAAATCAACACCAAAGAAAGGGTTCAGAATTCACCTTCTTCATCAATCGGCCGTATTTCTTGCGCTACAAACTCTTTCCATACATCCAAAACGGCCGTTTCTACCCCCATACCTTCCAAACATTCACCAACTACACCAGTTTCTTGTTTAAGTTCAGGGAATGCCAGCAACAACATGGTTATATCTCGCCAATCTGTACCCGATTTAGGGCTGCCACGCCGTTGATGATAAGCCAGAACTTTACTGGCAACCAGATTAGCTGGAGCCATCACCAAAATCTCACCAATTCGTTTAGAGGTTGGCAGTTTGTGAACGGGTCTCAAATCTACCAGGTGACGGTTGCCTGTTTTTTGAACTTGAAAAAGGCGATACCCTTTTCCTTCGCCAATTTCACGAATACGCACAGCAATATGAAAACGATTATTGAGATAATCTCGCAGTTCATCAGCCAGTTCCACTGCCCGAGGCGATAATAAACCAATATCTTGCGTCATACGTGGCTCGTCCACGTAGGCGTTTACTGCTTGTGCTCCAAAAACGACCGCATCGTCTCTTCCGCGCAAAAATTCCAACACAGCCTGATGGATAGTTGCTAAAGGCAAAGGTTCGTGCATCACAAACTCCCTAAAAGCCAAAGCTCCTGACCGAAATATCATGTCGGATTGCATTGTCATTTCCTCACTGATAACTGCCCACTATTCACTGTTTACTTTCCCCTACCACGCGTCCGCCGCCCGTTCTTTGGCCGCCCAGCCCCGGCCGCTGGCCTCTGGCTGGTGTTGTTCGCGCTGGTGTTGGGTGAGGGTCATGCCAAAACGGCCGTATCTGGCACTCAGCCACAGTTTGCCTAGTTGGAGCAGGTTTTTGTCCCCGGCCTGTCGCGCTTTGCTCAAATTTACCTCGCTCACCATCCATCGGGTAGCAAAATCATAAAAGCGGCGGGAGAAACGGCCGTTTACCTGATAATGCCGGTCACTCATCTCTTCCCAGGCCAGATGGGACACCACATTATCCTCCACCGCCTCAAAATACTTCGTCCCTTTAATCGGGTACGCCACCGTCGTCAAAAAGACATCCGGGGCCGACTTCTTCAAATGGTCAACGGTTGCTTCCAGGTCAGAAATCTGCTCGTCATCATACCCCAACATGATAAACATCCCCACCTGAATACCCTTCGCCTGCAATAGTTTACTCTTTTGCTGAATATCCTCCACATCCGCCTTGCGCGTCATGGCATCCAAAATTCGTTGCGAACCACTTTCCGCCCCAATCCACAGCCGATAACACCCCATCTCTGCCAGGGCATCAATCACCTTGTCATTCAGGCGGTCGGCGCGGCTGATACACTCAAATGGCAGGTGAATGTTGCGCTTAAGATCTGGAGGGAAACAACCCTGCTGCTCGATGCTCCCGCCGAGTATGAGCGGCGATCGCGGATCCACAATCCGTATGGAGACGGACGCGCATCGGAAAGAATTGGCGAACACCTGCGCACTTTCCTAGGTGTACGGCCGATGGAGCCAGCCTCGGTCGGAGGTAGCGCATGGTGATAGAACTCCGGTTGCAGTACCAGAGCGCGGCGATCGATCGGCGAGAATGCCGCGGTCTCCGTTACAATTATCTCATCACCCTGGCCTCGCGTTCTTACCAAGCATGATTCGGTTATTCAGCGTCCTGATCCCGACCTCCATCGTCGGCCTGCTGTTCTCCGAACTGCTCATTTTGCTGGTGATTTACACGGTTTCCGCCGCTTTGCTGGTGGAATCGGGCCTGTGGCTTTTCCTCAGCGACCAGGATGGCGCAGTACGCATTCTGCTGGTGGTGCTGAGCATCATCGGCGGTCTTTATCTCAACGACCTTTACACCAAGATCAAAGTACGTTCGCGCGTGGTGCTGGTGCAGCAGGTCTGCCTGAGCGTCGGCATCACCTTCCTGATTCAGGCGCTGATTGCCTATTCG
>CAZPEJ010000746.1:0-2752 GCA_964585465.1 uncultured Ardenticatenaceae bacterium | reverse complement strand
AATCTTCTGCATTGACCGGGTCGGGCGGCTCCATCCACTGCTGTCCGTTGTTAGTGGTAAAAATATCGTTTTCAGCATAGTCTGGAAACTCGTGGTCAAATTTAGAGTTAATCGTCGAATTGCCATAAAGCGGAAGTTGTAAAAAAGGGTCTAATCCGGCCCTATGTGAAACAACCTCTTGCGCCAGGAGAGAAACTGTTAAGCTGCCTAATATCACAGTTGTGACTACCAAAAAGCCAACAAAGTGATACGATACCATCTGAATACCTCCTTAACCAATGGGCTGGTTAATAAATCGTTTTAGTAGCCCTATGGCACAATAGAGGGTAGCCACACTGGGAAACGAACCAATGCCCCATTGTGATGAGTCAATTGGTGCAGGTTTTCTCCATTTTTTGCTGCCAGCCAAATCTCACCATAACCGCTACGAATAGAGGCAAAGGCCACATGGGTACTATCTGGCGACCAGATAGGGTCTGTATTGCCACATCCATCACTTAATAGAGGGTAATCCTTTCCAGTAACAACATTGACGATATGAATATTATTTTGAAAATGACGCGGGTGATTGGTGGCATCAATCGCAGGATTCCCTTCACATTCACCATTAAATGCCAACATCTGGCTATCGGGAGACCAAATCAAAGGAAAGGCATGTCCACCTGTATAGCTATGGCTAACGACACGCGGATTTGAGCCATCTGCGCTCATGATAATGACACCTGTATCCTCCGGCTTTTGGGTCAAACCACCTATAAAAGCAATACTGTTTCCATCCGGTGACCACTGGAAAGCATGAGCGATTATTGTACTTTCCCACAAAAACCTCCGATTGCTTCCGTCTGCATTCATCATCCATATTTCACTTGAAAAAGCAGTTTTGCCGTGAGTATAAATGGTAGTTTGACCATCAGAAGATATGGCCCCGCTACCTACAATTCCAAGCCGATTATCGAAAATGAATTGTTCAGTTAATAAAGTGAAATGTTCACCCGTATCAACGTTGACTAGCCACAATCCCCGGTCAATAGCATTTCTTTCAATCCAGATAAGGGCTTGTTGGTTATCTGGATGCCAATCAAAAAACTGGACAGGGCCTCGGATGATTGTGTTTACATCAAACATTTTGCCCGTATCTGGGTATAGAGAAATCAAGAGGTCACCTGCTTCTGAATCACCCAAAATAAGAACACGGCTTCCATCTGGCGAGCTTACCAAAGGCCCCCAACGAATAGGAGATTCGCCAGATAAAATTGTAGGCTCTCCAATAGTTTCTCCTGCTTCATCCAGGAGCAGTGAATACACAAACCCGTCGCCGTTGCCGCTCCAGCCAAAATCGTCACTTTCTTCTGCCCGTATATAAAGGATCCTTCCAGGATCCGTGAGGGTAAAAGAGGGCGTTTCGTTTGTTGTAATAGTCGTTGTAGCTGTCATCCCAATGGTTGGGGTAAGTGGAATGGTTGGTATGGGTGTTACTACAGGAGAGGGAGAAGGAGATGAATGGACTGCCTCGTTAGCTACCATTGTGACAGGCAAAGTCGAGATTGGTCTTTCAACCGGAATAACTGAAGGTTCTGTAGTTGGTTGGCAGGCTACTATTGAAGTAATTAGTAATAAAAATACGCCAAAACACAGTGGATTATTGATAAATTTGTTCACCGATACCTCCATGAAATTGCTCAGATTAGTTACAGAACTTGAGGAGCCTGCCCCTAACGGCACCATCAGCTGCGCTGGCGCGGGTGACCAAAACCTTTGCCAATTATCAAAGCGCAAGCTGTCCGAGGCATCGCGCCAGCGTCACCTGCATGGGTTGTTAGGTCTCTTTGCCTTTCTGAGCAACAATTTCCAGTGCCTTTACCCAAAAAACCGCCAATGATTTAGCAGAATAGGGCACTGAATGAGCTATTACGTCACAAATTCAAGCTTTCAACCTCATCCATATTGAAATTCTGCCGCGTTTGCCATAAGGCATAGTTGTTTTGCATGGCTAACCAGCTTTCGGGAGACCGGCCTGGTGTTTTCGAGAGGCGTAATGCCATTTCCGGCGTAACATAGAGTCGTAGCGGTATCGAGGGCAGCGAGACGAATTCTGATCTTTTGGCGATGAGAAGGGTTAGTACCAGCGACGTTACCGGTTTCAAAGAAGCGTTTTAAGCCCTTTGTGCTTGAATGACTTGGATCATACGTCTCGTTGCGTGTTGCGAAACAAAGTGGCTTGTGTGGGTCTCTGCCCCTAACACCTGAGTTAGGCCGGGCAGCGTAGCGGCTACGGCTTGAACGAATTGTTAGGCATCAACTTGGCTAGAGTTCTTGCCCGAACATGATCCGATGGCCGTCAATCGTGCGGATGCCGAATTCCCGTATGCCCCAAGGCTTGTCTGCAAGAGTCTGGGTGAAGTCAGCCCCTGCATCACGATACTCGACAAACAGCGTTGTTGCGTCGCTTACGCTGATATAGCCGTACCAGTTGTGGTCACCGAGGTCGAGCGGTGGAATGGCGTCAGAGCACTCGCCGAGCATGACGCGGAAGTTGCCACGCGATAGAAAAGTCCAGCCGGGTGCTGTGAAGTCAATGGTCAAACCAAGTACGGATGTGTAGTACTCGGTTGATTTGGCTAGATCTAGCACAGCGAGTACGAATCGAACTTTGGTGAAGTCAGACATGTTTGTGTCCTTGCTTGAAACTTGGCTGTTGCCGTCTAACGACTAGCCATCAGCCGCGTGCGACTAACAAGTAATGGCATGATCG
>CAZPEJ010000745.1:0-2761 GCA_964585465.1 uncultured Ardenticatenaceae bacterium | reverse complement strand
GGATGACCGACCTGGGTGAGAACCATGCCAATTTCACCGTGATGGTACGCTTCGTGGGAGATGAGGTAGCCGACAAAGGCCGGGGGATGGGGTTTAAACCCTTTAATTCGGCCAGCCTCCAACCCCGTTGTCAGCATCTTTTCAATTGCCTGAGCAGAAGCGGCCAGATGGTTTTGTAAGGCCGTTTTATCCGGGTTGTCATCCTTTTCAATTTTGTTCAGGCCCGCCAACAAATCGGCTGCTGCACTTTGTAGCCACAGCAGCCGGGTGTTGTGCAAATGGGCGAACATGGCCCCAACTGTGCGCCCTTTGTCGGGTTTGAGGGTCAGGGCTTCTGGGGCAACTGCTTCTAAAATGTACAGGTTAATGCGGCTGTGAATTTGCCATGTTTCCAGTAGTTGTTCGTTCATGTTTACCTCAAGGCATTGGCAACGGCCGTAAATCCCTTCTCTACTGCTACCTCGTGAGGGGTTTTGCCGTTGGCAACGGCCGTTTTATCAGCCCCATGTGACAACAGCAGCTTCACCATCTCCAGGTTGTTCTGGTTAGCTGCTTCATGTAGTGGGGTATAATCCCCTTCTTGCCGGGCATTTACTTCTGCCCCGTTCTCCAGCAACGTTTTCAAAACCATCAAGTTGCGGCTGGCGGCTGCGGCGTGAACCGGACGAACCTGTTGCCGGTTTTTAGCCATGGCATTCACATCTGCTTTTTGGGCTATCAGCCACAAGGCCACCGACTCATGCCCAAAAAAACAGGCCAGTTGCAAGGGGGTAAACCCATCTACGTTATAAAAATTTTTGAGGGGTTCATACTCCTGCACCCAAAACTGCACTTTTTCCAGGTCGCCCAGAGCAGCCGCTTCAAAAATAAATAACTCCTCTGTGCGGGCGGCCAGGTTTTGGGCGATTTTTTTGTGTCCATGATAAATGGCGGTGAGAACGGCCGAAACCCCCTGTGAGTTTGTTGCCTGGATCAGTTGGGGGTTGTTTGCCAACCATTCATCAATAGCGGTTTGATCGCCTGTTTGAACGGCCGAAATCAAACCGCGAGCCTGCTCCACCACCTGCACCACGTTGGCGGCCCGGTTGAGGAGGGTAGTTGCCAGCTCCACCTGTTCTGTTTCGCCCAAGCTGGTGGTGCCAAAGGTGGCGGTTTCTACTTCGGCCAGGGCATTAAACAGATGGCGCAACAGGCGTTTGGCCTCGTTGGGGGGCTGGTTAAGCATGGTCAACGTTTTTTCTGCCTGAACCGTGTGTTGCCGCAGGTGCATCTCGAAACGGTGCAGCCGATGGTGTAAGGTATATTCGATATTTTCCCACCACAAGGATTTGCCTTCTAGCTCCTGGTCGCTGATGGTGGCGGCGTATTGTAATACTTGCTGATGTAAGGTTTCATAGAAGGCCAGTAACCCGGCCATACTGCCAGTGTCTATCAAGGTGCGGAACTCCTGGTAGGGCCCGGTCACTTTGTCTGTTTCGCTGTCTGGCAGGCGCAACGGCCGTTCTGCCCCATCCCGTTGTCGTTCCACTCCATAATGCACCAGGGCGAAAAAGTGTCGCTCGGATCCCACCAGATGCCCCAACACCAGGCGCATCGGCCACTCCCCGGCGGCCGGTTCCTGGTCATAGGTTGTGTCTGTTACCCCCAAGAGAATGGTTTGTAGGTCGCGGTAGGCGGCGTGGTATTGCCCCAGAATGTGTTGTGACTGGGTGAGGGGAAACGGCCGTTGTGCCCGCAGCCGCACCGCCAGATCGCGTAACTCATGACAGGTGCCAATGAGGGCAAACCGCACCCCCTCTGCATGTGGCCCCCAGGCCCAGGGCTGCCCCATATCTACATCGCTCATGCCCTGTGTCGTCTGTGCCAGATGAAAAACAGCATCGGATAAAATGGTCATAAGATTCCTTATATCGAGGTGAAACATGCAGCGGGAAACGTGATGAAGATATATGACGTTTCACGTCTTCACGTCTTCACGTTTCACGTTTTTACATTTCACGTTATACAGAGTTAGCCGTTTTGATCACTTTTCTAATTCGAGCAGCTTCCGAGGCTTTGGCGTTATCCAGCCGCTTTTCCAGGATGGCGATAAAGGCTGCTTTGTTTTTCGGGTTTACAGCTACCACGATTTTTTCGGCATGTTGGGGCACGTCTTTGGGACGACAGGTTGCCAGATGATTGAGCAGATAGGGGAAAACATCCGCGTGCCCATGTGCCGCCACCTGAGCCAACGTTTTGATGCCGTTATCTACCGTAATGACTGAGCCACTTTCTATTGTTTTTTGGATGTCGGGCAGGTGTTGAGAAATTTCGTCCGCTTTCAGCGGGGCAATGGTGGCGAGGGCGATCATGCTCCCCCACACCAGGCGGTTGTTTTTGCTTTTTAGCAGTTTGATAAAATCCCCCACGTACTCTGCTACCAGTTCTGGTTTCAAATATGCTGTTTCGTACAAAACTTTCAGGCAATCGTTTTGGACGTTGGTATCTGTGTGCCAGAGATTGATGGCTATCTCCTGGATACCAGCCCGGTCGTTGTTGTGTGCCAACTCTTTGGCTAACACCTGGTTTGGAACTTCGTCGCGTCGGTTTTGAAAATGGGCGATTTTAAGTAGTACAGACATGTTTAACCTTCTTGGAGATTTTTGGGGTTCTTTGGGAATTCAGGGGGGTGACAATCAATGAAACGTGAAACGTGAAACGTGAAATTTTACGTTTCACGGCAAACCCCACAAAATCCGAAAGGCCCATTTTTGGAAGATAA
>CAZPEJ010000744.1:0-2764 GCA_964585465.1 uncultured Ardenticatenaceae bacterium | reverse complement strand
ACCTTCACCCCGCCTCCCCTGCCTGCCGACCTGCCAGCCACCCACTACTGGTTAGAGCGACCCGTCGCGCCAGGTGGGGTGGTGTGGACAGATAAATCTTACCCTTACGGCAGCACCCAAAACGGCCGATTCCGCCCCCATCACGGCGTAGAGTTCTACGTTCCCACCGGCACCCAACTACTGGCAGTTGCCGATGGCACCGTTGTGGTAGCAGGCGACGACCTGACCACCCCCTATGGGCCAGAAACAGATTTTTACGGCAATTTGGTGGTTATCCAACTCACCACCCCGTTTGCTGGTCAACCCCTCTTTGTTTTGTACGGCCATCTTTCCCAACCATTGGTCACGGTGGGGCAATCGGTGAAAACGGGCGATTTGATTGCTTTGTCCGGGGATAGTGGCGTAGCCTTAGGGCCACACCTACATTTTGAAGTGCGCCTGGGGCAAAACAGTTACAACCACACACGCAACCCCCTGTTGTGGCTGCGTCCCTTTGCGGGTTATGGCACAGTGGCGGGGCGAGTCACCTGGCCGAGTGGCGAATGGGTGCGCGAAGCCCAGGTGACATTACGCCGGGTAGATGCTCCCTCTGCTTATCTGGTGACAACCACGTATACCGATAACAGTGTCAATGGCGACGACGCGGTGACTGAAAACTTTGCCCTGGATGATGTCCCTCCTGGGTATTATGAAGTGACTGTGCAAACCAGCAGCAAAAACCTGACGATGAATGTGTGGGTTTTTGCGTCACACACCAGTTTTGTGGAGATGGTTTTGAACTGGTAAGACGGGGGAATCAGTACTCAGTGGACAGTACTCAGTGGACAGTACTCGGTGAACGGTGGACAATCTCCAATCTCTAATCCCCAATACGCCATATGCCACACGCAAAAGATTCCCGCTTTTTTTGCGCCTTCTGCCGTGATGGCGGTGTACTTTCCGTGAAATTTCCCACACGGGCGCGTGATTCGCATATAATTAAGCACATGATATACCCCCAGATGAAAAACTGGTTTTTCCAACATTGGTTACAAATTACCTTAACGGCCGTTAGTGCGGTGGCCGGGCTGTTTTTGCTTGCCTGGTTGGTTTCTGTGTTGCCGATGGGTTTATGGGTGTTGGTGGTGTTGCTGGTGGGGGTGGGGTTGGTGGGGTGGATGGAGTGGCGGCGTTTTCACCACACACAACAGTTAAATACGCTGCGGTATCAGGCAGAAACGAGTGGGGCTTTGGGGCAGGAAATTACCGCTAGCCCAGATTTGGAGGATTTGCTGCTGGCGATTGCGATTTTATTGCAATCCCGTTTTCAATATGAGGCGGTGACGTTGTGTTTGCTGGCGGAGGATCGCACAGTTTCCCGCCTGGCGCAGGTGGGGGAGAAACAGTTACCGTTGGCTGTGGGGGATTTGTTGAACCCGGAGGATGCGTTGGGAACGGCCGTTGCTGAGAAACAACTGGTGCGTGTCAACCGAACTGATTCCACAAAACCTTCCAATTTGTTGCCCGGTATGGAAGCGGAACTGGTATTGCCGCTGGTGGTGGCTTACAAATTGTTGGGGTTTATAGATATTCAAAGCCGGTCGCCCCACCTGTTTGATGCTGACCATGTGTTGACATTGCAATCGTTGGCCGCACAAACGGCCGTTGCGGTGCGAAATGCCACCTTGTATCAACGGGAGGTTAGCCGCAGGCACCTGGCCGAAACGTTGTATGACATTGGGTTGGCCCTCTCTGGCACGTTGAACCGGGAAGAGGTGTTGGGGCTGATTTTAGACCAGTTAGCAGCCATTGTGCCCTATGACCGGGCGGCTTTGTTGCTGGATAGTAACTATGAACTGGAAATTGTGGCCGCCAGAGGCTTCCCGGCCGAATCGCAGCCATTACAGATTCGCATTTCGCTGGAACGGGCTGAAGACGATATTTATTTGATTATTCATCGCACTCATAAACCGTTGGTGGTGCCAGATGTTTCCAAATTGCCCAACTGGATTCATGTGCCCGGGTTGCCCATTGCCCACTCCTGGTTGGGTGTGCCCCTGCTGCACGAGTCGCAGGTGATTGGGATGTTGTCGTTGGTGCGGGAAACGGCCGATGCTTATAGCGAAGAGGATGCTATTCAGGCTACCACCTTTGCCATTCAGGCGGCAATTGCCCTGCACAACGCCGAACTGTATAACAAAATTGACCAGTACAACCGGCAACTGGCTTATGAAGTGGAGCAGCGAACGCAGGCGGTTTTGCGGCTGGCGCGGCTGGATCAAGCCAAATCGAACTTCATTAACATTGCCGCCCATGAGCTGCGTACCCCATTGACCACCATTAAAGGGTATAGCCAGATGTTGTTACAAGACCCGCCATCGGCACAAAATTCTGCCAACCGCGAAATGGTGTCTGCTATTTTGGGTGGGGCGAACCGGCTGCATGAGATTGTGAACAATATGCTGAATGTTGCCAAGATTGATAATGAAACCCTTGACCTCTTTTTCCAACCTCTTTCGTTGCCCCACCTGTTAGATCGGATTGCTCATGAACAACAAGGGGCGGTGAAGGAGCGTCGCCAAACGCTGACGGTGTTGCCGATGGCGGATGTGTCAGAGGTGGAAGGGGATGTGGAGGCGTTGCATATGGCGTTTTCCCATTTGGTGGTGAATGCCATCAAATACACCCCGGATGGTGGCGAGATTACGATTTTGCATCAAATGGGTGTGGACGGGGAAACGGCCGTTCCCACAGTCGAAATTATCATCAGCGATACGGGTATTGG
>CAZPEJ010000743.1:0-2767 GCA_964585465.1 uncultured Ardenticatenaceae bacterium | reverse complement strand
CACCATGCGGGGGAACAAATCACGCACCATCAACATATCGTGTGTGGCGACTAACATGGTAATGGGCAGGTCGCGCAGCAGGTTAATCAAGGCGCGGCGGGCGCGGGGGTCTAACCCGGCCGAAGGTTCATCCAATACCAACAGTTCCGGGTTCATGGAAAGCACGGTGGCGATGGCAATCCGTTTCTTTTCGCCCACACTCAGGTGGTGCGAGAGGCGGTGGATGTAGCTGCTCATGCCAACCATCTCCAGGGCACGGGAAACGGCCGTTTTCACCTCCGCCTCTGTCATCCCCATGTGCAACGGGCCAAACGCCACATCTTCAAACACCGTAGGCGAAAACAGTTGGTCGTCTGGATTTTGGAACACCAGCCCCACTTTGGCCCGAATTTGTGGCAGGTTGGGGCGGGTAATGGGCAAATTGCCGATGTGTAACGTTCCCTGGCTGGCGGAACCGTGCAAAATACCGTTTAAGTGCAACATCAAGGTACTTTTGCCCGCCCCGTTTGGCCCCACCAGAGCCACCTTCTCCCCCCGGTGCAAAGCCAGATTCACCCCGCGCAAGGCGTGACGGCCGTCTGGGTAGTGAAAGGATAAATCAACAACCGACAAAATAGAATCGGCCGTTTGGCCGTTTTCGTGAATGCGAGGGTGGGGGTGAGTGTCGTGAATAATGGGCATAAAACGTGAAACGTAAAACGTGAGGGCAGACTTACGTTTTACATCCTCCCTATCAGTTGAATAAATGAAATAACCAATAAACTTCCCCCCAACACCAGCCAATCCAGCTGTTTCATGGTGTGGGGGTTGATGGTGAGCCATTCGCCGTGATACCCGCGTGCCAGCATGGCCTGGTAAATGCGGTCGCTGCGTTCGTAGCTGCGAATGAATAATTGCCCAATCAGGTAACCTGCTACGCGCGCCCGCCACCAGACAGAACCACCCGAACGGCCGTTTCCCATCCCCGCCGCACTCCTGGACTCCCGCGCCCGCAACAGGCGAGACGTTTCTTCTGCCAGCACAAACAGGTAACGGTACATGAAGGAGATAATGGCGATAAAAGGTTGGGGCAGGCGCAAATGGTGAAAGGCGTGCATCAGGTCGGGGAATTGGGTGGTGGCAACGAGCAAAATTGCCATTTGCACCGAGAGCCAACTGCGGATGACCACGCTGGCAAAACGCACCAACCCGGCATCACTGATTACCAGCAGGGTGGAGCCAATTTTGACACTCAGCAACGGTTCACCAGGGAGGGAAAAGAGCAAGGTAACGGCCGTTAAAGCAAAAGGCAATGCTACAAAAGACCGCTTCAACGTATACCCCCACCCCAGGTGGCTGGCAGCACTCACCAGCAGGATACCCACCCAGGCCAGCCCAAACGCCCCCCATGCTCCATCTGGCAACAACACATTGGACAAAACAAACAACAGCGTCACCACCACCTTCACACGCGGGTCAAGGCGATGCACCACACTCTCGCGGGTTTCATAACGGTCAAGCGATAGAGAAGAAAACATAGGGATAGATTGTGGGTTTCAGGTTTGGGTAACTTGAAACCTTAAACTCAAAACTCACATCTTTTTACTCAGCCGGGCCAGATATAAAACAATCCCCCCCACCACAACGGCCCCAATCAGGCCAGCCACAATGGTGGAGAGGTTGCTGCCTAATCCGGCAATGGTGTAATCTGGTAAGAGGTTGTAAGGGGCACTTTGCCCAGCTTCCAGGAAACCGAGATTTTCCGCTACCCGTTCCAGGCCATCCGGGTTGCTGGAGGCGAAGGGGGACAGCAGCAATACCACGCCAGTAGCGATGATGCCACCTGCTACCCACCCTGCCCCGCCGCGTGCCTGGCTTTCTTCCAACAGGTCGGGGCGGGTTTGCAGGATGAAGGTGAGGGCGGCTACCGTGATCAGGGCTTCGCCGATTCCAATCAAGGCGTGAACGCTTAACATAGCAGGCATGACGATATTTAATTCGGCCGTTCCGCTCAACCACAGTTGTAACCCGGTGAGCAGTGCCCCGGCCATGACGGAGAGCCAGGCCCCGACCCCAGCTGCCATGAGTTTAATCGGCCGTTTTTGCCCGGCCACGCTGCGGTAAAGACCAAACCCAATCAGGGCCGTGATGAGGCCCATGTTAAAGATGTTGGCTCCCATGACCAACAGGCCCCCATCCTGGAACAGTAACGCCTGCACACCAATGACACAGGCCATCACCAACATGCCCACCCAGGGACCGAGCGCGATGGCAGCTAAGGCCCCACCCAATAAATGACCAGATGTACCACCCAGCACTGGAAAGTTAATCATTTGCCCGGCGAAGATGAAAGCAGCCATGATGCCTGCCAGAGGGGCCAGCCGTTCATCGAAGGTATCACGGCTTTGACGGATGGAGAATGTGAGGAGAACGGCCGTTATCAACCAAAACACCAGCGAAATCGCCACACTCAAAAACCCATCAGGAATATGTAACGCTAAAACAGACAAAATAACCATAAAACCTCTTCAATCCTTTCTCGCAAAGAGTTAAGGAACGTGGATGACATAACCTACAAGAGATTAGAGATTGGAGATTGAACCAATCTCTAATCTCCAATCTCTAATCTCAGTTGTGCAAGTTGTTTAATTTTCATTCCTAAAAGCTATTCGTTTTTAGCTCTTACCTTTTCCCCAGTTCATAACACCCAGCACACAACCCATGAATTACCAGGTGATCCAGGTCAGGTACAAACTGGTGTTCTTCCCACAGGTGATGGGACAGAGTT
>CAZPEJ010000742.1:0-2767 GCA_964585465.1 uncultured Ardenticatenaceae bacterium | reverse complement strand
AATCCGCGAAAACCTGTCAAATCTGCGTCATCCGCGTTCCATTGCGACTTTTCCGGCAAACTGCTAGTACAGGTTTTCGTAAGTTCTCGTCAGGTTTTTGAAGCTACGTTTCCCCTGGTAATTCCCTACTGATTACTGGGGACTGATTACTATACTCACAGAGGGCATAAACTGACATTTTTTATTGTGAGATTGGAGATTAGGGATTAGAGATCGGCCAATCTCTAATCTCTAATCCCCTTCAGCAAAATGTCAATTTATGACCTGATGCCCTATAGTTACTGAATCGGTTTTATTTTCTGTCCAGAGACTTAAAACCCGAAACTCGAAACTCCCCCGACCTTCTTCCTTTTCTCACCCCAATTGTGTGATATTTGTCACTCTCCCTTGTGTGCCATCTCCCCTAAGATGTAGTCAGTATCATTTACGATACGCAGTTCAACAACATGAAACGTGAAACGTGAAGCGTGCAGGAAGAGGAACGTTTCACGTTTTATGTTTTATGATTAAGGAGGCCAGCATGGCTGGATTGGATAAAGAAACCCGTGATATGGTGTTGGATACCCTCAAGAAATATGCCGAACGTAAATTAACCCTCGAATACTTACTCCACCTCGACCACCACGACGAATTTCCCCACCAGGTTTTGAAAGAATTATATGACCCCTCCCAACTTGGTCTGCACCTGCTCTTCATCCCGGAAGAGTATGGTGGGCTGGGTGGCGGAGCTTATGACATTTATCGTGTGTCAGAACTTATGGCTTCGATTGATTTGGGTGTGGCGACGGGTGTGTTAGCTACCTTCTTGGGCAGTGACCCTATTAAAGTGGGGGGAACGGCCGTTCAGCAAAAGTATTGGATGGGGCGCGTAGCTGACGAAGCCCTGCTCATGGCCTATGGAGCCACCGAACCCCAGGCTGGCAGCGACCTGGCCGCCCTGAAAACCAAAGCCGTGCCCGTTGAAGAAAACGGCCAGGTGGTTGGTTACAAACTGTCCGGTCAAAAACAGTGGATTAGCAACGGCGGCGTAGCTGATTTATACACCATTCTGGCCCTGGCTCCTGGCGGCCCTACCTGGTTTGTGGTGGAAAAAGATGCCCCTGGTTTCTCGCACGGCAAACCAGAAGACAAACACGGCATCCGCGCCAGCAACACCGCCGCCCTCTTTTTGGAAGAGGTATTTGTGCCACTGGATCGGCTGCTGGGCGGCGAAGAAGGGCAAGGGTTAGCCCAGGCACAAGCTGTTTTTGGGTATACCCGCCTGATGGTGGGAGCGTTTGGTCTGGGGGCGGGTTGGGAAGCCCTGCGCCGTGCCATTCGTTACTCCCAGGAGCGCATCCAGGGGGGTGCCCCCCTGAGCCAGAAACAAGGCTACACTCACAAACTGATTGTTCCCAACGCTGCCCGGCTGGAAGCTGCCCGCACTTACATCGAATGGGTGGCGGAACGGCTGGACAGCGGCGAAGAAGGGTTGGCTACCGAGGGAGCAGTTGCCAAATACACCGCCACCGAAGCGGGCAACAAAACGGCCGAAGATGCCATTCAAGCCCTGGGTGGTTATGGGTATACCAAAGAGTATTTTGTAGAAAAAATCAAACGGGATGTGCGAATTACCACCATTTACGAAGGCACATCGGAGATTATGGAGTGGACAATTGCCCGCGACCGGTGGCAGCTACACCTGAAAACACGCGGCAGTTATTACACCGATTGGGCGGCCAAACTGGACACCATTCACGACAAAAACCCGGACAACGGAGCAAATTTTGCCGCTTTAACCATGCGGGCCTTAGCCCAGGTGATGGAACGGTGCCGCATTGACCGCCTGACACGCAACCAGCATGTATTGTTCCGGTTGGGCGAACTGGTAGCCTGGGCAGAAACGGCCGCTATTTTTGCCGAGCGTGTCACCGCCAACCCCACCGAAGCCATCCCCCTGCCCATTCCCCTGCGCCAGGCACTCTCGCGCATTTACGCCCGCGAAGCCGCCCTCAAAGTCGCCACCGACGGCCTGCACTGGGCCATTGGTGCCGGTCAGGCCGACCCTTCGGCAGGCTCAGGGTACGATTTAGCCAACTCCCTCAACCTGCCCGCCATTTACCAGGCACAGGCGGGAGCAGTGGCGGATATGGATGGGGCGGCGGCGGAGTTAAACAAAGTATTTCATTAGGAGATTGGAGATTAGAGATTAGAGATTTAACTAATCTCCAATCTCTAATCTCTGTTTTTGGAGCAAACCATGAATGATTCAAGCGAACGTGCCATTGCCATTGTGGGGTTGGGAGCCATTTTGCCTGATGCTCCGAATGTGGCGGCGTTTTGGCAAAATTTATTGAATAAACGGTACAGCATTAGCGAAGTGCCAACCAACCGATGGTCGGCCAATGGGGATTCGCTGGCTAATTATTATGACCCAGACCCAAAAGCCCCTGATAAAACCTATAGCAAAATTGGTGGCTGGGTGCGGGGGTTTGAATTTGATTGGAAGCGGTTTAGATTGCCACCCAAAGTGGCAGCGGTGATGGATCAGGGGCAGCAGTGGGCCTTGACGATTGCCGCCGATGCCCTGGCTGATTATGGGTATCCCGAACGGCCGTTAGACACCGACCGCACCGCTGTGGTTCTTGGCACCGCTATGGGGGGTGAACTACACTACCTCACCAACCTGCGAATCAACTTCCCCGAATTTGCCAACGCCCTGAAAAACGTTACTGAATTTGCCCAACTGCCCGCCGATTTGCGCCGCACCATCCTGGAACGGTGGCAC
>CAZPEJ010000741.1:0-2774 GCA_964585465.1 uncultured Ardenticatenaceae bacterium | reverse complement strand
CGCCCACTGGCTGATACCCGTTACCTGCTCTCCCCTGGCGACCTGTATGCCCTACACCAGATGCCAGAGATTGTGCAAATTGGGGTGTCGGCTCTAAAAATTGAGGGGCGATACAAAGATGCCGATTATGTGGCTCTCACCACCCGCGCCTATCGCCGGGCAGTGGATGAAGCGTGGGCTGGGCTGCCGTTGAGCATCAGTAAAACAGAGGAGTTGCAGTTGGAGCAGGTGTATTCCAGGGGGCTGGGGGCGTGGTTTGTGACAGGGACGAATCATCAGGTGGTGGTAAACGGCCGTTCTCCGCGCCATCGTGGGGTGTTGATGGGCCAGGTAGCTCAGGTGTTGCCCGACCGTGTCCTCATCACGCCCAACCCAACCAGTGCGGCCGTTGCTCCACTTAAACCAGGGGATGGGGTGGTGTTTGATGCTGCCGATTGGCGTAGCCCAGAGGAGCGGGAAGAAGGCGGGCGGGTTTACCATGTGCGCCCCACCCGCAAAGGGCAGTTGGAACTGGATTTTGGGCATGGGGACATCAACTTTAAGCGCATTCGCCCTGGCGACCGCCTGTGGCGCAGCCACGACCCGGCTTTGGACAAGGTGGTGCGTCCCTATACCCACGCTGATGCCCCTGTCCACAAACAGCCGCTGACCGTGCGCGTGGTTGCCCATGTGGGCGCACCTTTGCGAACCACCTGGGCATTGGTGGAGCAGCCGGAAATGAGCGTAATGGTGGAAACGGCCGATTCCCTGCCCCCGGCCCAACAACGTGGCCTCACCCCACAAACCGCCCGTGAACAGCTAGGCCGCCTGGGCAACACCCCTTACGAACTGGCCGATCTGCACCCTGACCTGCGCGGCAACCCCTTTGTGCCCAATTCGGTGTTGAATCAGGTGCGTCGCCAGGCAGTGGAGCAGTTGGCAGAGAAACAGGGGAGGGGAACGGCCGTTACGGTGTTTGATCCAGTTGTAGTATTGGAGAGGATGAAGGATTCAGTAAACAGTGAACAGTTATCAGTAAACAGTGAACAGCGTTCCAACTCAAAACTTGAAACTCGAAACTCAAAACCCGAAACTCGAAACTCAAAACTACATCTCCTGGTTCGTACCCCGGAGCAGTTAGAGGCGGCCATTGATTTACGGCCGGAAAGTATTACCCTGGATTACCTGGATTTGTATGGTTTGCGGCCAGCGGTGGAGCAGGTGCAGGCCAAAGGCATTGTGGCGCGGGTTGCCAGTCCGCGCGTGTTGAAGCCGAATGAGCAGCGCATCGTCAACTTTTTGCTCAAGTTGGAATGTGAGATTGTGGTGCGCTCGACCGGGTTACTCAAAGCGTTGCAAGGGGAAGCACACCCACCGCTGATTGGAGATTTTAGCCTGAATGCGGCCAATGGATTAACGGCCGTTTCCTTCCTGCAACTCGGTCTCACCCGCCTCACCCCCACCCACGACCTGAACGGGGCGCAAATTACCGCCCTGGCCCAGGCTGTTGGCCCCGATAAACTGGAAGTGGTAGCCTACCATCATCTGCCCGTCTTCCACACCGAACATTGTGTCTTTTGCCGCTTTTTGTCGAATGGCACCAGCTACAAAGATTGTGGGCAGCCGTGCGAGAAACATCGGGTGGCGTTGCGCGATGTAAGCGGGCGGGCGCACCCGGTGATGGCGGATGTGGGCTGCCGCAATACCGTGTTTGGAGCGGAGGCGCAGGAGGCCAGCCACCATTTGGTGGCCTGGCGCGAGGCGGGGGTGGTACATTTTCGGTTGGAATTTGTGCATGAAACGGCCGAAACTGTGATCCGTGTGGCGCGTGCGTTTCGGGAAACATTGGCGGGGAGGCTAAAAACGGCCGAATTAACCCGCCAGTTGCGCCAACACGCCCCACAAGGAACTACAGAGGGCAGTTTGTTTGTGCCAGATGATTATTTGGTGTTGCCGGTGTTGCAGTAGGAATCTTCAATCACACATTCCCAATAAAAAATGAATGTGATAAGATGTTTTCAGAGGTGACAAAATGGAAACACAAACAACCAAAAGGAAAAACCCCACCTATGAATAGGCAATATGTAGAACAACACGATAGCGGTTACTGGGTTTCTGGTTCTCGTGTGTCGCTGGAATCGGTAGTTCTAGCCTTTTTAGATGGGCTTTCCCCAGAAACAATAACGGCCGAATGTTTTCCTACGCTCACTCTGGAACAAGTTTATGGGGCGATTACCTATTATTTGAGCCATCGCCAGGAAATAGATGCTTACTTGCGGCAAGAGGAAAAAGCATTCCAAACCTTCCAAAAAGCCACCCATGATCCTGTATTCTCTCGCAAAATTGCAAAAGCACGGCGGGAATTGCAAACAGTTTAACGATGAAAGTCCGGTTTCAGGCAGATGCAGATTTCAACCAAATTATTGTTAAAGCGACTTTACGTCTTGAACCGGGGGTTGATTTCCAAACAGCCCACCTTGCCGGGTTGTCTGGGATGGATGATCAGGGTGTGTTACAGACAGCAGCGCAACAAGGCAGAATTTTAGTCACACATGATCGAAGAACGATGCCCAAACACTTTGAACAATTTATTCTTTCAACAAATAGCCCAGGTTTGGTTATTGTTTCCAAGAAAATGCTTGTTTCTCAAGTAGCAGAAGAGTTGTTTCTCATTTGGCTAGTGAGTGAACCAGAAGAATGGGTTAATCAAATTCGGACATTACCTTTGTAAAAAACGGCCGAATTAACCCGCCAGTTGCGCCAACACGCCCCACAGGGAACCACAGAGGGCAGTT
>CAZPEJ010000740.1:0-2782 GCA_964585465.1 uncultured Ardenticatenaceae bacterium | reverse complement strand
CATTCACCCCGTTCACCTGTTTCACCTGCGCCAACAACGACTCAAACTGGCTGCGTGCCACCTGCCGCCGCAATTGTTCCAGCTCTTTTAGCAAAGCGCGGTTCTCCGCCAACACCGTTTCCAGGCGTGTTTCCACCTCCGAAACAGGTGCGTTTAACTTGTGCGCCAGCCGTTCCAGCGTATTTAGCCGTTCCGCCACCAACGCCTGCGCCCCATGCCCTGTCACCGCTTCCACCCGCCGCACCCCGGCCGCCGAAGCCCCTTCACTAACAAACCGAAACAGGCCAATGTCGCCCGTCTGGCTCACATGCAGCCCCCCACATAACTCAAAGCTGTAGGGCTGGTCTGGGTCGCCAATGCGGATGGTACGCACAATATCGCCGTACTTTTCGCCAAAGAGAGCCATTGCCCCTTTGCCGATGGCCTCTTTTTGCCCCATGTAGGAGATGGTCAGGGGGTAGTTGGCTAAAATGGCCTCGTTGATGGATTGCTCAATTTTTGCCAGCGTCCCTTTGTCCACCGCTTGCCCATGCGAAAAGTCGAAGCGCAGTCGGTCGGGAGCTACCAGCGAACCTTGTTGGGTGACATGTGTCCCCAGGTGGGCGCGGAGTTCGCGGTGCAAGATGTGGGTGGCGGTGTGGTTGCGGCGGATGTCGGCACGACGGCCGTTTTCCACCACCAGTTTTGCCAGTTGCCCCACACGGAACTCCCCATTGACCACTTCACCCACATGAGTTACCAGGCCCGCCACCGGTTTCCGCACCTCATCCACCCGCAAGCGGCAGCCCGTCCCTTCCACCAGAATGCGCCCCGTGTCGCTCACCTCGCCACCAGACTCGACATAAAACGGAGAAGCGGCCGTTACCACTTCTACCTTTGTGCCAGCCGCCACCCGTTCCACCTGTGCCCCATTCACAATCATCGCCACAATTTCGGCTTCCAACTCATGCCCGCCATAGGGATCATAATCCACCCCATGGCTTTCCAGCTTGCCCGTTTGCACCAGATTCAGCAAGGTATCCGCATACACATTTTGCCCCACCTCATACCGGTCAAATGCCCCCGCACCGCTGGCCGCCGCATGGGCTTCTCTGGCAAACACATACCCCTTTTCATCTACTGTGAATCCTTGCTCCTGCGCCACATCGCGGGTAATTTCCAGAGGCAGGCCATGTGTGGCATACAAATTAAAGACCACCTCACCAGGGATTTCGTGCCGCCCCTGTTGGTGCAGGCCGTTCAAAATGGTATCTAGCTGGGTCAGTGCGGAATCCAGGGTGCGACTGAACCGTTTTTCCTCTTGGGTGACAGTATGCAAGATGTGATCGTGGCGCATTTTTAGCTCTGGGTAGGCTTCGCCCATCTGCTCAATGTACACCTTGGCCACTTCTGCCAGAAACGGCTCGGTGAAACCAATTTTTCGGCCGAATCTGGCCGCCCGCCGAATGATCATCCGCAACACATACCCCGCCCCCACGTTGCCGGGCATCACCCCGTCGGCAATGCAAAAGGTGGCCGCCCGGCCGTGATCCGCAATCACCCGGTAGCCCACATACTTTTGCATCCGTTCCTGGTTGTTATCGCCCAACATCTGTTGCACACGGTTCATTGCCCCGGTGAACAAATCGGTGTGGTAGGTGACAGGCTGCTGCTGCACCACCGCCGCCACACGCTCCAACCCCATGCCAGTGTCTACCCCTGGTTTGGGCAAGGGGGTGCGGCTGCCATCTTCCGCCTGGTTGTATTGCATAAACACCAGATTCCACACCTCCAGCCATCGGTCGCAACCGTTGTCAATGAGGACGCTGCAATTGGGGTCGCCGCAGGTGCAAGCCTCTAGCCCCCAGTCGTAGTGCAGTTCGCTGGTGGGGCCGCAGGGGCCAATGTCGCCCATCATCCAGAAGTTAGTTTTGTCGCCCATACGAACAATGTGGCTGGGGTCTACACCAATATCGTTAGCCCAGATGTTGTACGCTTCGTCGTCGTTGGTGTGGACAGTGAACCACAGTTTTTCGGCGGGGATGGCGCACACTTTGGTGAGAAAGTCATAGGCAAAACGGATCGCCCCGGCTTTGAAGTAGTCACCAAAGGAGAAGTTGCCGAGCATTTCAAAGAAGGTGTGGTGGCGGGGGGAAGGGCCAACGTTTTCCAGGTCGTTGTGTTTGCCCTGCACCCGCATACATTTTTGGGAAGTGGTGGCGCGGGAATACGGCCGTTTTTCCTTCCCCAAAAACACATCCACAAACTGGTTCATTCCGGCATTGGTGAACAACAGGGTAGGGTTGCCATGATTGGGCAGTGGTGCGCTGGCAACCACTTCATGCGTCATTTCATGGAAAAAATCTAAATACGCTTGTCTTAATTCATTGCTGGTTGTGGGTCTCATATCCTCTCCATGTTTAGTAAACAGTCATCAGCAAACAGCTATCAGTTGAAGACTCACTGATGACTGTTCACTGGTCACTGATTACTGAAATTTTACCTTGCCAAATAAAAACCGCCAGACTGTTTATAAAGTCTGGCGGTTTGATCTCGCTATTCAGTTGGTTATCAGCGAATCAAGCGGCAATTCCCACCAGACGATGTAATCTGGCGGCAGCGGCGGCGCAAGATGATAAATTAAAGGAAATGCCTTGATTCAACATGGGTTGCATGATAACAAAGGGGGGTGAGGTTGTCAAATAAGTTTCGAGTTTCGGGTTTCGAGTTGTGCAAAATGACGTTTTCCCAATTGCCCCGCCCAAACCAACCCATTGTAGCGGCGGGGCGGTTGGGTTATGGG
>CAZPEJ010000739.1:0-2782 GCA_964585465.1 uncultured Ardenticatenaceae bacterium | reverse complement strand
CAACCGCCTCGCCCTATTAAACCCCAGGTGAAAGCGGTAAAATGAGAATTGCTGGTGATGTTCTCTAATCTCCTGGTGAATAACGGCCGAATCCTAGAGTTGTGATTGCCTGCTGTACCACTTGTTCGGCTGGCATGGCCTGGCCTGTTGCCCAGGCGGAGTAGAAGGTGGGGTTGTCCAGTTGTTTTTGTGCCGCCAACAAATTACGTTCATAAAGTTGTTGGTCATACGGGGGCATATGCCCCCCATCGGATGTGACCATGCGGGCGGCGGCACCCAGCAGTTGTGTGGCGTTTTCTGCCTGGTGGGCGGCGAGCAACAATCCGGCCGCCCCGATGATGCCCAGGGCTATGTACCATTGGCTACCCATGACTGACATGGTTTGTAAACTTTCGCGGTAACAGGCGGCCGATTGTTCCCAGTTGCCACCTGTTAAATATGCCTCGCCCAGATTAGCAAGGCATAAGGCGATGCCCCAGGTGTTTTGTAGTTGGCGATACAGCGACAGGCTTTCCTGGTGCAGGAGGATGGCTGGTTGCCACTCCCCTTGTGCCAGGTTTGCCACACCCAGACGCAGGAGCGAAACGGCCGTTCCAAACAAGTTGTCTATCTCCCGATACTCGTGCAAACTGTGGGAAAAGTAGGGCATGGCATCGGCCGTTTTGCCTTCATACCACAACACCATGCCCAACAGCCCCAGGGCATGGGCGCGGATGAGCGCGGCCGGGTGGGGCGAGGGGGTGGGCAATAGGGCCAGCGAGGCTGTTAAGGCGGTGTGGGCATCCTGGTAATCTGCTTGCGCCCAGGCCAGCAACCCGGCCCCGCACAACGTTTTGGCGCGTTGTTCTGGCTGACCGTCGGGGTGATGTTGCAAAATTTGTTCGATCCAATGACGGCCGTCGCGCCAATGGCTACGAAAATGCCAAAACCAGGGAAGTGCGCCAGCCAGGCGTAGACCCAGGGCGGCATGGTTTTCTGTGGTTGCAGTTAAACTCCAGGCCAGAGCCGCCCGCAGATTGGCGTGGTCACTTTCCAGCCGATTGAGCCAGGTTTCGGGGGTGGCTCCCAGGATGTGGGTTTCGGCCGTTTCCGCCAGTGCCGCAAAGTAGCGGGCATGTCGCCAGTGAATGGGTTGCCACTCCCCGCTGTCTGCCAACTTTTCTAGCGCAAACTCGCGGATGGTTTCTAACATGATGAAACGGGACTCATCCTTTGTGCCAATTTTTTGTTGAATTAAACTTTTGTTGAGCAACGAAGAGAAAATATCTAATACGCTGGAAGTGGCACCGGGAGATATTTCTTTGGGCGTTTCGGTTTCTGCTTTTGGTGTGTCTTCGTGAAGGATGGCCATCATGGCCGGAACTGTCCAGCCATTTACAAATACCGCCAACCGCGCAAACAGGGCTTTTTCGGCCGAATTGAGTAATTCATAACTCCACTGGATGGTGGCGCGGAGTGTTTGTTGCCGGCCGGGGGCATCGCGTGGGCCATCGGTGAGGGTTTGCAGCCGGTCGGTGAGCAGTGTGAGTAATGCCTGGGAGGTAAATAGTTTGCTGCGGGCGGCTGCCAGTTCAATTGCCAGGGGTAGACCATCGAGGCGGGCGCAAATTTCGCCAATGACCTGGGCGTTTTCGGCCGTGAGGCGGAAATGGGGGTGGATGGCCTGGGTGCGCTGAACAAATAATACGACAGATTCGCAGGCAATGTGTTCGGGTGAAGGGGCGGCCGGGGCAGGTATCGCCAGGGGCGGCACGGGATACTCTTGTTCGCCGTAGAGGTGCAGTCGTTCGCGGCTGGTGATGATGATTTTTAGGGTAGGGGCTGCTGACAATAACTCGCTGACCAGAGGGGCGGCTTCGATAATCTGTTCAAAGTTGTCGAATAACAACAGGCTATTTTGTGGTCGCAGGTGGTTGAGGATGGTTTGTTGTAGCGGCAAGCTACTGTTTTTTTCGCTGATGTTGAGGGCTTCGGCCACTGCCAGCAACAGTCGCGCCGGGTCGCGGATGGTTGCTAATGGGATGAAGTGTACTCCGTGTGGAAAGGAGGGGGCGAGTTGCCCGGCCACATACAAACCAAGCCGGGTTTTGCCGATGCCGCCAGGGCCGGTGAGGGTGATGAGGCGGTTGTGTTGTAACAGGTGTTGAATATCGGCCGTTTCTCGTTCTCGCCCCACAAAACTATTGACATAAACAGGCAAGGGGAGGGGGATAACAGGTCTGGGTTTGATAGGTTCCTGGTCTACCGGCAGGGCACTGATGGATCGTTCACCTCTGGCACTTTGTAAAAAGGCGGTTCGTTCGTGGGCGGGAATGACGAGCGCGTCTACTAACAGGTCGGCTAACTGGCGAGACGGCCGTCTTTCGTCGGCTTCAATCTTTTTGATGGTGGTGACGGCGCACCCTACCTGCTGCGCCAGCTTTTGTTGTGTCCAATCCAATGCTTTGCGCCGCCGTCGTACCCAGTAGCCAAAAGAGAAGGTTTCCATAGTTGTGTGCCAAATTGTATCCCAAAAGTATACCCGCTGGAAATGGCCGTTTGTTTTAATAGGTGTTAACAACTCAGACATACGTGGTTTTGAACATTGGCTCATTATATATACCCACAAAGGGCATCAACTAACATTTTTATTGAGATTGGAGATTAGAGATTGGCCAATCTCTAATCTCCAATCTCTAATCCCCTTTAGCAGAATGTCAATTGATGACCTTATGCAGTATATGAAGGTATTATCGAGTTTAATTTTATATCGCGCAGAGACACACAATACGCCATACGCAAT
>CAZPEJ010000738.1:0-2790 GCA_964585465.1 uncultured Ardenticatenaceae bacterium | reverse complement strand
GAACAGGTTCCTAACTGGTTAGTAGGGTTCGATGTATTTGTACTGCCCTCCGTCGAGGAATCTTTTGGCAATGCCGCCGTAGAAGCAATGGCATTAGGCATCCCAACCATTGTTTTTTCTGATGGCGGCGGCGTGAAAGAACACATCATCTCAGGGCAAACGGGTTGGATTGTTGAAGGGGTAAACGGTTTGCAACGCTGCCTGACAGATATTCAAACTGACCGACAACTCGCTGCCCGCATTGGGGTGGCGGGGCAGGCTGCGGTACGCACCCGCTACACAGTAGACCAAATGTTATCAGCGTATCACCAACTTTATGCCTCTATTGGTTTGAAAATGGGTTAACCATGAGTAGTTTACAAGGCCAGCGCATTGCCCTCGTCACCAACATCCCGCGCCCCTACCGTGTGCCACTGTACGAAGGGATAAATCAGCGTATCGAGGAAGCTGGTGGTTCGTTCCAAGTTTTTTTCTACTCAGACCTCAACAAACACATCCGGCGCAAAGGCACTTCCATAACAAACGGCCGTTATCCCCACACCGCCGTCTATGGTTACGAAATACCACTGGGCTACGAAAGAGTCGTTTCTATCCCCACCCCACTGCTGCCAGCCCTAAAAAGTTATCAACCAACGGCCGTTATTTGTGGCACCTTTGGCATTGCTGGCTACCTCACCTGGTGGTATGCACACCGCCACCACATCCCCTACATTCAATGGTCAGGTGCCATCCCCCATCGTGAATTGCAAAGCCCTCTTGTCAACGTTTTTATTCAACGTTTCCTCACCCGCCGCGCTCAGGGAGCCATCACCTATGGCACAGCAGCGGCCGACTATCTGGTGCAGTTAGGGCTGCCCAAAGAAAAAATTGTGGTGGGTGTCAACGCCGTGAATACCCAATTTTTTATGGAGAAATCACAAGAAGCCAAAGCAGAAACGGCCGAATGGAAAAATAAACCAGAATGGCAAGGATTACACTTTTTACTGGTAGGTAGCCTCATCAAACGTAAAGGGATCGAAAACGTCTTGAGCGCACTCACTTTAATCAAAGAGTCTATTGGGGCTTTCCACCTGCACCTGGTTGGGGACGGCCCCCTCAAAACCGAGCTGCAAACCCAGGCCCAAAAAGGAGGGTTTGAAAACGCCCTGCACTTCTGGGGCAATCAACCCTTTGCCAAAATGCCTTTTTTTTATGCCCTGGCCGATTGCCTCATTTTTCCTTCGCTCTATGATGTGTGGGGGTTAATCCTCAATGAAGCCATGTCTTGTGGGCTGCCCGTTATCTCTTCTTCGCTGGCAGGTGCTACCCGCGATTTAATAGAAGATGGCATCAATGGGCTGGTGGTACACCCACAAAACGTCCCTGCCCTGGCTGAGGCCATCAAAACCATGACCGACGCAAAGTTCCGCACGCGAATGGGGCTGGCCGCCGCCGCCACCATCCAGGCCAAAGCCACCATCCAACACTCTGTCAACGCTTTCCTCCAGGCCATCCACCTGGCACTTTTGAATTATGAATGGTGAATGGTGAATGGTGAATGACGAGTTTCCCATTCACAATTCCCAATTCCCAATTCCCAATTCACCATTTTTTACCATGCGTCACCGTCCTAAAATTCTCATCATCGGCCCCACCCCTCCGCCTTATCATGGGGTGGCGGTCTCCACCAAACTTATTTTGCAAGCCCCAGCTATGCAGCAGTTTCATCTGTTACACCTGGACACCGCCGACCGCCGCAGCATCGAAAACATTGGTAAATTCGACATCAGCAACATCCTCATTGGCCTGTGGCACGCCCTCACTTTTTTGGGCATGGTCATCCGGCATCGGCCGAATTTAATCTACCTGCCCGTCTCACAAGGCACGGCCGGTTTTTTGCGCGATGCCGCCTTCTTGTTGCCAGCTATCTGGCTGGGTATTGCCACCGTCATTCATTTGCGGGGCAGCGAGTTTCCACGATTTTACGGCCGTTCCTCTCCCCTCCTGCGCGCCCTCATTCGTTATACCCTCGGCCGGGTGCAACACGCCATCGTCCTGGGGCAAAACCTGCGCGGCATCTTTGGCGACCTCATCCCCCCTGAACGTATCTCCGTTGTCCCCAACGGCACCAACGACTTTTGGATAGAAACACCCAAATCCCCCCACAAGGTGCGTGGCCTCTACCTGAGCAACCTGCGTGTTCGTAAAGGCTTCCTCGTCACCCTGGAAGCAGTTGTTTCAGCCCTGCATCACTTCCCCAACCTGGAATTTACCTTCGCTGGCCCCCCCGAATCCCCACAAGTGCAACAAAAAATTGAGGAATGCCTGCAAGACGCTACCTTAACCGATAGGCTTCACTTTCTTGGCACAGTGTCCGGCCCAGACAAATATCACCTGTTGCTTTCCAGCGATTTCATGGTGTTCCCACCCATCGAGCCGGAAGGTCATCCCCGTGTTATTTTGGAAGGTATGGTGGCCGGGCTGCCAATAATCACCACCAACCAGGGAGCCATCGCCGAAAGTGTATTAGACGAACAAACTGGTTTTTTAGTACCACCTGGGGATGCTGCTGCTATCTTGAACAAGATAGAATTACTGCTTGAACAACCTGTCCTGCGCCAACAAATGGGGCAGGCAGCCCGACAACGTTTTTTAACACAGTTCACCGCCAACATCGCCCATGAACGGCTGGCGGCCGTTTTGCAAAAACAAGTATCCAGTAGCCAGTACCCAGTATCCAGTACTCAGTAATCAGTTTCTACTGTTCACTGAGTACTGTTCACTGAGTACTGTTCACTGAGTACTGAGTAC
>CAZPEJ010000737.1:0-2793 GCA_964585465.1 uncultured Ardenticatenaceae bacterium | reverse complement strand
CTTTTTCCCAGGCAAACAGTGAGAACCGTGCGGGGAATACGGAAATACTCAACTGTCCGTGCCAATACAAAGGAGTTGGGGGGAATTACACAAATATCCCCTTTGAAATCTACAAAAGATTTGGGGTCAAAATGTTTGGGGTCTACAACGGCCGAATGGACATTGGTAAAAATCTTAAACTCATCTGTTACCCGAATGTCATACCCATAGGACGACAGGCCATAAGAAATGACCCCTTCGCGTACCTGTCCATCTACAAATGGCTCAATCATCCCTTTTTCCAGGGCCATTTTACGAATCCAATGATCGGGTTTAATGCTCATCGTTCTCCCTTTGGATGATGTATTTTGAGTACACCCTCCAAATATCACATGACTTCTGGCGCACTCATGCCCATCAAAGCCAATAACAGGGCAAAAATTTGTTTGGCGGCGCGGTAGAAACGTAACCGGGCCAGCCGCAAAGGTTTGGGGACTTCACTGTGCAGGACACGGCAGTTTTCGTAGGCGGGGTGGAAAACGGCCGCTAATTCATAAGCATAAAAAGCCAGATGGTGTGGCTCAAATGTGTGGGCAGCTAAATCCAACACTTCGGGCAATTCCAGGGCTTTTCGCAAGAAGGCCAGTTCGCTTTCGTGGGTGAGCAGGCTGAGATCGGCCGATTCGTCACTGTCTGGGGCTAAACCAGCCTCCACCCATTTGCGGAAAATTCCGGCACAGCGCACATGGGCATTCTGAATGTAAAAAACCGGATTTTTATCAGAATGCTCCAACGCCAAATCCATGTCAAAATCCACCGGGCTATTGCCAGAACGAGAAATCATAAAGTAACGAATCGGGTCGGCCCCCACCTCGTCTACCAGTTCATCCAGCGTCACATACGTGCCCTTGCGGGTACTCATCTTAAACGGTTGCCCATCCTTGATGAGATTCACAATCTGGTGCAACACGGTTTTGACAAAATCTGGGCTATACCCCAACGCCTTTACCCCCATCAACACCTGGGGGGCGGTGGCGTGGTGGTCTGGGCCAAAAATGTCTACCACCACATCAAAACCCCGTTGCGCCTTGTGCCAATGGTAAGCGATGTCTGGCATTCGGTAAGTGGGTTCGCCACTCGATTTAACCAGAACACGGTCTTTGTCGTCGCCAAATTCGGTGGATTTGAACCACTGCGCCCCTTCTTTTTCATAAACATAACCACGCTGCTGCAAATCTTCTAAGGCGCGCCACACCCGCCCGGTCTCATACAGGCTTTGTTCGCGGTAATACACGTCAAATTCGATTTTGACCCGTTTCAGGGTGGCTTTTTGTTGGGTAGAAATGTTGGTTTGGGCGTAGTCGGCAAAAAACGAAGTGGGTTCGTCCAACAATCTGTTGCCGTGTTGTTGCCACAGGTCTCTGGCTAAATCCACAATGTATTCACCCTGGTAATGTTCGTCGGTTAGTTCGGCAGCCTGCCCCAAAAGCTGCTGGTAGCGGATTTTGACCGATTCACCTAGTAGTGTCACCTGGCGACCCGCGTCGTTGTAGTAATACTCCATAGTTACGTCGTAACCTGCGTGGCGCAGGATACGCGCCAGGGTATCCCCCATGACCCCGCCGCGTGTGCGCCCCAGGGTGATAGGGCCGGTGGGGTTGGCACTGACACATTCGACCTGGGCTTTTTTGTTATGACCGAGGGAAATACGGCCGTAATCCCCTCCCTCTGTCACAATTTGGTTAACCAGCTGTTGCAACCAGGTGGTAGACAGGCGGAAATTGATAAACCCTGGTGCAGCAACCGTCACCTCGCTGATAAACGGCGGCTGTGGAAAATAGGCCACAATCACCTGGGCGATTTTGAGGGGAGCCATGCGGGCGGCTTTTGCCAGCTTCATGGCAACCGGTGAGGCATAATCACCAAAAGAAAGGTCACGCGGCCGTTCAATAGCAACTTCTGTCATCTCAAAAGCAGGCAAGGCCCCGGCCGCCTGAGCATTTTCTATCGCTTTTTTCACTTCAACTGTTAATTGATAGGGTATTTGCATCCTATTTCATCTCTTTTGGGGAATACCGATTGGGTGTAACCCTCGTTCATGCAAGAGTCGGCGCAAATTGACAACGCCGATTCGATTGATTTCTAGTTTTTCTATGGTTGCCCTTCCTGTTGGAGTCAAACCAATGAGAAGCGTAAAATCTTCATTCCAGGCAAAATGTTCTGACCATTTATCCTGGCGTGGGTGATACAAAGCAACTTCCTCACCTGATAAACTGTCTATAGCAGTGGTACTCACAAACTTACGGCTATTGCACCCCTGGCACGCATTTGCCAAATTGTTAAAACTGTTTCTCCCCCCTTTGTGTAACGGAACAATATGATCTACTGAAAAAGTATCTGGAGAATAGGCTTCTTGAGACCAACAATACTCACAACAATCGGCCGCACGGTTTTTAACTTCCGCCTTTTGTTGAGGTGATAAACGCGGCTCAGGCATAAGTGGTTGGTTTCAGCCCCAGCCGTTTCATCAAGACAGGGAGCGTGGTATTTTGTAAACGAGCCAATTCTGCCACATATTTTATTCTTTGAACATTGGCTTCTTCAATCTGATCGGTGAGCATTATCAGTTCTCTTTGTTCTTCAGGTGTCATACTGTTTGTTTTGCGGCGGTCAATTAGCTCACGGTATCTTCCCCATTTGATTTGGGATAGGCTTTGGTTAATTTTTAGTAGCAGGTCTGCCTCATCAGATGATAGATGGGTGGTGAGGGTGGGTGGTTGAGAGGTTTGGTGTAAACGTTCTGTGACGCTTTCC
>CAZPEJ010000736.1:0-2808 GCA_964585465.1 uncultured Ardenticatenaceae bacterium | reverse complement strand
CCGAAAGACCCCAATCTCCAAACTCTAATCTCTAAAGATTCATTGTTCCAGATGCTGATTGTAGGGAATGGACGGGAAAAGGCAAGTTTTAGAAGCCGTTCTCTGGTCACGGTTCGTCCCAGACTTCATACAGGGTGATACTTCTTTGTGAATAAACTGGTCGCAAATAATCGGCCGTTTGGGGGTCAAATTCGCCTAGGGTTTGTTCGCGGGGGCCAAACCAAACATGGGTGATGTGGAATTGCCGCAGCAGGTCGCGCCGCCAGGTGTGGGGGGTATCGGCGGCAAAAAAGGTGGCAACGGCCGTTAATTTTTCCTGGTAATTCATGGTTTCTGCCCAATGCCCCACCATCACCTGCCGCCCGGCGTGAGCCGCTACATAGTTGCCTGTCTGATAATCCCCCAGAATGACGGCCGTTGCCAGCGTATTTGTTTCTACCCATTGGCTGGTTTCTATTTCATCCAACGGCCGATACAACGGGTCGGGTTGCACCAAAACGGCCGTTCTTGTCACATCCGCCAGCAGGTACAGGTTCGACAGGCTCATCCATAACAAAAAAAGCAGTGTGACTAACCGATTGAGGCCGGGGGTGGTGTAACGCGGCCGACGAATCAACCATTGCCAGGGGCGAGTGGTGTGTAGCCAGGGCAAACACAGGTCACAGAAAGCGGCCGTTGCCAGGATAGCCAGAGGTAACTGCACCCCCTGAACAAAACGGCGTTGGGCGTTAATGGGGGCGTATAACAGCAGGGCAACGGCCACCACCCAGACCCAGAGCAAGGTGGTGTTGGGGCGGGAAAACGGCCGTTTCCAGGCCCACACAACCCCCAGCAGTAACATCGGCCCATAAGCCACCAGGTAATGGGGCCAGGGATAAGACGGGGTAGCTGCCTGCACATCCCACGCCTGAAACACCGGATTGAGCGACACCACATAAATATAATACCCATACAGTGGGGCGGGCAACAGGAAGGTAGCGGCCATGTTGATGCCCAATCGCCAGAGAGGTCGCCGCGCCTGGAGGGTTTGTTGCAGCCAGTACAAGGCAGTGATGGTAAACACCAGGTAGAGCAGAAAGGGGTAGGCCAGACCAATCAGGAGGTTAGCCATATTTGCCAGCAACAGCGGGAAACGGGTAGAAGAAGCCGGAAGTTGGGCGAGCGCATAGACAGAAACGGCCGTCATGGTGGTGCCAAAGGCTACATGGGGAAAGGTGAGGGCAGTAAAAAAGAGATGGGCTTCGGGTTCTTTAAAATCTACCGGAAACGCCCCCAACCAGTAAGGTTGATTCAACACAAAGAGCAGCCAGCCTAACCCAGAGCCAAACAAGGCCAACACATAGGCGGTGCGGCGCATTTGCCTGTCTGCCAGGAAATGGGCAATGAAACCGTAGGCGACGAGAAACATAAACAGGTTGGCTACCCCGCGAGACAGGTGCCACATGACCAGGTTGGACACCCCCAACAAACGGGCCAGATGCCCCAAAACCAGATAAAAAACACCGACAAAGGCCCCGGCATGGGGTTCGGGGGTAAAGGGGATGGTGTAGAGGAAACGGCCGTTATACCCCTGCCACATTTTTGCTAAATAGGTTTGGGAATCTTCAGGGTTCATCACCAACCCGGTAAACTGGGTCTGGGGGGTCTGGCTAGCATACCCCAACCCATAGGGCAGGTATAACAAAACGGCCGTTAATACAGCCACAACCAGAGCAAAAACCCACTCCGATTTAGCAGGAGGTGTAGATGGGGGGAAATTAGCCACAAATCATTCGATAGACACTTTTTTATTCGTCATAACCGCTTCAACAACTTGGACAACGAAAGCCGCCGCCCCAACCTGAAACCTTAAACCTGAAACCCAAAACTACTTCACTTCCAACTCCCCCACCTGAACCGCCTGCCCCAACTGGCTACGTTCGTCGGTTTGGGCGGCCTGGAGATGGGTGGCATCATGCCAGCTAACCCACAGAGGGTAAACACCAGCAGGCGTGTCAGCAGGCAAAACAACCTCGAAACTTTCCTGAATGAGGCTGTTTTGTTTCCACCCGGTTGGTAATGTCAAAAGGGGAAAGTGTAACAAACGGTTTTGGTTTAACCCAACAGGTTGTGAGAGGGTGATAAACGGCCGTTCCTCATCCATATCCTTCAAAACCAGCCAGGTGTAATGGAGACGAAACCGTTTTTCACCCAACGGCTCAATTTGCCACGCCACCAACCCGATTTGCCCACCAAAATCTGCCAACAAGGCGGGTGGTGTGTCTGGCCTGGCTCCCATTTCAACTGACCACGCCAACCCGTTGCCTTCTCGCCCAAAAAGCATCAGCCCGTCTTGGGTTTTTAGCAGGTGCCAATCTGGCTGTTGGAGCAACCAGGTAATAGCCTCGTGTTCTGAGGTTACTCCCCCTTCATAAATCTGTTGGCCATCCGCAATCACAAAGTCAAATAACCCATCCAACACCGCATACGTTACTTCTGGCAACAGGGCTGGAAACGGCCGATGATGGGGATGGCTCAGATACATCACCGGTCGGTTTATCAGGCGCAAACTAGAAAGCCTGTCTGTGACGATGCTGGCAGTGGGGGGTACACTCTCTTGCAACCAGCGATTTTTGAACCCATCCCGATCTGTCACCCGATAACCAGTCTCGCTCCACCCCTCGGCAAACCCGTCTCTGGGGAGATAAAACCGCAGATTGAGGGGAGTATCTACCGTTACAGCATTGAACAGAACAGTAATCAACAGGGTAAAAACCAGGCTGTATTGCCACCGCACCGGCCCCGCAGAGGACAATTCTTGTTGCAAAC
>CAZPEJ010000735.1:0-2818 GCA_964585465.1 uncultured Ardenticatenaceae bacterium | reverse complement strand
CCGCTACTCCTACGTCCTCAACTCCCCCCTCAACTTCACCGACCCAACGGGACATAAAGAGTGCAACCTTGAAACACTAAATTGTAGTGGGGAGCCAGGCTCTTTTACACCATTCTCGTCGTCGTCATACGCACCAGGCTCCCAACCTTTGGGGACTTGGGAATTGCATGCTCTTATGCAAGCAGTTTATTCCGAAACCCAAAACGGTTCCTACCCTACCGAACATCTTGAATTTTTAGCTTGGGGTTATCTAAACCGAATTTCATCTGGAAAGTGGTCTAATATGGGAGTGGAAAAGGCTGAAAATTTTCAATCCTATCAGGATGTGTGGGGGCATACATCAACTTATCATGCGTCAGGTCAATACACAGCCTTTTTCGCAGGGAATGCACATTGTGCATACTTTTTAAGTTGTGGTCAGTAAACCACTAACAATTCAGCAATAATAACATATCAAAATTAGCTCTAAAGGACCAAATATTATGATGAAAACCAAACAGCGTTTCGCCATAATGCTACTATTAGCAATACAAATTTTATTAACAGGTGGGTGCAAACCCACACAACAGCTAGTACAATCCGACACCTTAACGCCAGAGTTAGTGCCTGAGCTGAGTGAAACATCTACCCTACATATTCCAACTGGCACATCAGCTATCCTGTCAACCTCTGAAACAGTTTCCGGCGAGCTGGACACAGCAAGTGAAGAGCCTGCTGCCTCACAGACTCCAATTCCAACTTTGGAAACGACTCCTCATTTACCAGCTGTACCAGCCGTTCAATCTACTCCAACACCAAATATATCGGATCGGCTTTTTGAGTTTGTTGCAGCTTTTGGATTTCACTATGCCTGGATAGAACCAATTACAGGAGTCCACCAAGATATAGAACTAGCTGGTTTGGGAATTTCCTCAGATGTTGTAGGAACGGCAACTACGCTTGCTTTTGCCCATTTCTCTCATCAAGTAGTTTTTTGGTTTCGGAATCCAGGTGAACCAGGAACGTTGTGGTTAGCCGACATTGAACTAAAGGAAGCCAGATTGATTTATACAGATGATGCTGAAGTACTCACATCAGATTCTTCTTTCCCACCAAGAGATGTTAAACTTGACTGGTTTCCAAATGATAAGTATGTTTTAGTCAGACCAACCAACCCCAATGCCCTTCCCATTTTAGTAGATGTCTTTACAGGTTCATATCAAACGGGTTGGTCGTGGGAGTGTAATTCAGTCATCGTTTCACCAAAAACCTCCCAATTAGCACTACTTTGTACAAAGGACAATGAGTCGTCAATTATGGAATGGAGTGGAGAGTTTTGGGTAGCTACCAATCCAGCCAGCTATGACATAGTATGGCAATGGACAGAAGATTACATGTTACCCTTGTCCTCGTCAGGTTCTATTCCAACCTGGTCCCCTGATGGCTCAAAAGTAGCATTTGCTTCCAGCGATAAACCAAATACGCTAGAGGTGATAACAAATTTAGGTGAAAATTTGTCACTATCGTTGAGGGTAGATGCTTTATTTCCCCATACGATTCGTTGGACCACTGAAGGTAATATCCTTTTAGGAGGATATCGAGAGGATTGGCCTGCTAGCTGGTTTGTTGTAGACGGTGAGACAGGCGACATTTTGTGGAGTTTAGAAGAAACCGCTGAATTTGATTTGACCCCAGAACAGCAAGGAGAACAACTCCTGTTGAGGGGAGAAATTTCTATGTCAGGTCAGTACTTAATCTTAGCTACCAGCCGTTCAGACATTCCTTCTGCTAATCAACTGCTTCTTGTTGATGTAAAAAACAATCAATTCATAGGCATTGTTGCAGATGTGGGTCATGGTTTGGATGCCTTTGTATGGGGGCGTTAATACCATCTAACAAGTCTCATACAGGCCTGAAGGATGCCCCCTATAAACTGCTGATTTGAGAACAATAAGAGTTGCACATTTACAATTTAGTAGAATTTTTGGTAACTATACAGGTATCCGCACCCCATAGATATGGCGTATAATAGCCTGGAGAGTACCAAATATGGCGGTCATGGTTCAGGAAAATCGTCAAAAATTGGAAAGGGAAGCAATTTTCGCAAAAATAGTACCGCCATATTTAGACAAAACATCATCTTTTCAAGATTTTTACCCAAATCTATACCTGAATAGATACTTATCTGTACCAAATTGACCTTGTTTTTAATTGTCAGTTAATATCTCCGAACCTGGGTCATTGAGGATAATAATGAACTTAGTGTGGTTTTGGCTTATTTTTCTTTTTTCCGCTCAGCTTTGGATTCCAGCCTTTTTTTGCAAAAGAAGAACAATAATGAAAATCATTCCAGCTATAATATTAAAGGTAAAGGCTGGTGGATGTATTTATTTGGATTACGCCCAGGGAAAGATGCTTTTTATGGCGGACCAGGCTTTCTTCAAGTTATTTCTATGATTTACTTGATAGGTGGTTTTGTAGCTACTTGGTATTATGGGCGTACAGGGTTTGTAATTTTCACCGGATATATTTTGATGGGAGGAGTAGTAGGTGGATCCTTAGTTGGGTGGTTAATCATACTAAAACAAAATCAGCGGTAATTTCCCTGCCTTGCAAATGAGGGTATTCACCCTTATTACTCTGACGAAGTATTACCGGTAAATAAGTTGCAGATAGCTTTGTGACGGTGTTGCTTTTTATTAGCGACAAAATGTCGTTATTTGTTGGGGGATAACTTGGTTTTGGGTTACAATGCCAACGGCAACGACAGCAGTGGCAACTACACCCAGACCTATGATGTGGAAAACCGCCTGATAACCGTCAACAAAACCGGCACAGG
>CAZPEJ010000734.1:0-2818 GCA_964585465.1 uncultured Ardenticatenaceae bacterium | reverse complement strand
GAAAATAACAGGTATTTGGGTAGAAATAGTAATAGCAACAGGCATGTGAAAACGAAAACTCCCTATTTGTGCATTAACCCGGTGCAAATAAGCGTCAAAAACTTGTTCCTCAGCGGCCAAACTTCCCAAACGGACAGGGAAACCTAATTCTACCTGTGGCACCAAAAGCCTGCCCAAATCAAACGGAATCGCAGAAAAATCTGCTCCTGTATCTACAAGTACCTCTTTAGCCCGTAACCAAACGCTAAATATGTCTGAATACAAATCAAGCTGAATTGTGGGGCGAGTGATCCGGCCCACAAAAGGATTATTTTTGGTGGTATAGAGAAAACGAAGGAGTGTCATACCCAAACAAAAGGTTGTTCTGGTTGCCAGAGGATAGAAATCTGTACATTTGGATACTTGTAAATTATTTCTGGAAACTGCTCATATAGCTTCTGCCCACGCCATACTTCTTGTTCATCTGCAAAAACGACGTATTCAAAAAGTGGGGCATCGGATGTGGAAGGTTGTGTTTCCAATTTATTGCTAAGAAGATTTAATTTTATTTCAAGCGATTCGAGTCGAGCAGCCATCTCTTGGATATTGATTTCTGTTGTCATTGATCACCTGTAATTTGTAAGTGCTGGTTGAAAGTTTCTCATTGACTCTGTTAAACCTCTTGTATTGGTTGATTATACCACTCTTGATACTGTTTCAGGTTGTTTGTCCCGCTGTTCTTTCGCCTCGGCAAACACCTGACGGATAATGTCTTCAACGGGGGGTTCTTCCACCAGCACATCATCCAGTTTGATGTTGGTGAGCAGGCGAGCGGCAATTTCGGTGGCGTGGCCGCGTGGCACGCGCAAGGTGACTTTAACCCCGTCTATGGTTTCAATCTGGCCATAAGGGGTGAGCATATCGGCCGTTTCCATTGGCTCCCGTAACACGATGGATAACAGCTTGTAGGGGGCCACCTGTTCCACCAAAGCCCGCAAATCCCCATCGTAGAGAATACGGCCGTTATCAATCACAATGATCCGTTTCGTCAAGGCGGTTACATCTGCCATGTAGTGACTGGTGAGGATGATAGTAGCCCCATGACGCTGATTGTAGGTCATGATAAACTGGCGAATCGCCACCTGCATGGTCACATCCAGGCCAATAGTGGGTTCATCCAAAAAAAGCACACGCGGCCGATGCAACAAAGCCGCCGCCAATTCACACTTCATTCGCTCACCCAGAGACAATTTACGCACCTGTTTTTTGAGCAGGGGTTCCAGGTACAATAACTCGTTTAATTCCTTCAACGTAGCCTGATAATCCCCATCAGACAGTTCGTAAATAGCCTTGTTGACCAAAAACGTCTCCATCGCGGGCAAATCCCATATCAACTGGTTTTTATTGCCCATCACCAGCGTGAACTGGGTCAGGTATTCCCGTTTGCGTTGATGAGGGGTGAAACCAAGCACTTCGGAACGGCCGTCTGTCGGATACAACAGCCCCGACAACACCTTAAGGGTGGTGGTTTTGCCTGCCCCGTTTGGCCCCAAAAACCCCACCATCTCCCCAGCCGCAATCGAAAAAGAGATGTCATCCACTGCCTTCACATGTTGGTAACGGCGGTTAAAAAAGGAGCGCAACGACCCCGCCAGTCCTGGCTCCTTCTGGTGAACGTCGTAATACTTTTTCAGGTTTTCTACCACAATTTGAGTCATAAATGGCCTTTGAGCGTGAAACGTGATGGGGGATTACACTATCATTAACCAGATGATGCCCCACAACAGAGAGAGCAGGGTGATGGGCACACCTGCTTTAAGGTATTCGCTAAATGTGAGGTGAACGCCCTGTTTTTTGGCCGTTTCGGCCACAATCAGGTTGGCAACAGAACCAAGCAGGGTGAGATTACCTGCCAGCGTGGTAGCCATAGCCAGAGTAAGCCAGGTGCGCTGGGGATCGGGGAAACCTGGCACCAACGGCCGAAAAAGCAAAACGGCCGGTACATTGGAGATGAGGTTGCTCAAGACCACCGACACACCGGTTAAAGCAGGGACACCCTGCCGCGCAATCGGTTCGGCCACCGCAAACAGCCGTTCACTCCACCCGCTGCTTTCTACCGCCCCAGTGACAATAAACAGGCCAGAAAAAAAGATAAGCAACGACCAATCTAATTCCAGAAAAACTCGTTCTGGTTTCAGGCGGCGGGTGATGAGCAGCAGGGCGGCAGCCGCCAATGCCGCCAGGGGAATGGGTACACCCACCAAAAAGGCCAGCAACATGAGGGCAGTGGCTATCATGCTTTTTCGTAACAAGGGGCGATACGGCCGTTCTGGTAACACAATTTCCGTTGCCAGCCGGGTGTCGGTAAACTCCTGGCGATACACCCACACCATGATCACCCAGATGATTCCCAACCCCACCAGGGCCACCGGAGCTAACAGGAGCGTGAATATAGAAAATGGGATGCCGGAAGCGATGCCAATGATCATGTTTTGTGGATTGCCCACCATGGTGGCGGAGGAGCCGATGTTGGCGGCTGTGACCAGGGCAATGAGGTAGGGGATGGGGTTACGTTTAAGAACGGCAGTTATTTCCAATACCAACGGCGTAAACATCAACACAATGGTGTCGTTCAGGAAAACGGCCGATAACACCCCCGACACCACAATGATTAACACCAACAACTGGCGCGGCGAATGTGCCCACCGCACCACTCGCGCCGTCACCATGCGGAAAAACCCGGCCAGGCGCAAGTTGATATTCAAAATCATCATGGCAAACAGCAGAGTTAATGTATTCAGATCGAGGGCTGCGTAAGCCTCTTCCAGAGAAATAGCCC
>CAZPEJ010000733.1:0-2826 GCA_964585465.1 uncultured Ardenticatenaceae bacterium | reverse complement strand
CAGACGAGAAGTAACAACCGGTGTATCGTCGGCAGCGGCCACCACAGGCGGCGGGGCAACCACAGGCTGCACGGGCGGGGCGGCCACCGGGGCCAGTTTGGGCGCAGCTAGAAATGTTTCTACGTCCATTTTGCGAATACGGCCGTCTGGCCCACTGCCACTCACCTGGGTTAAATCTACCTGGTGTTCCTGAGCCATGCGGCGGGCAACAGGGGTAGCTTTTACCCCACCCGGAAAGTCGTTGGACAGAACATTTACCGGTGAGGCTGGGGCAGGCACAGGGGTAGCCGTTGGCGTGGTTGGTTGGGATTCGGCCGTTACCACAGCCGCAGCCGGAGTACCAACCACTTTACCATTGGTCAAAGCAGAAATATCTTCCCCCGGTGCCCCCACAATGGCTAAATTTGCCCCAATCGGCACCAACGCCCCTGGCTGTTCCAAATAGGCCAGCAACGTGCCAGCCACTTGGGCTTCCAGTTCCAGCGTGGCTTTATCCGATTCAATCTCTGCCACCACTTCTCCTTTGTGGATGGCATCCCCAATCTGTTTGAGCCAGCTGTTTAACACCCCTTCCCGCATATCAAAACCCAATTTCGGCATAACAATGTATTCCGCCATTATGACACCTCCCCTCTGGAATAATGAAAATGGGTCATAAAATCTCCTTCACCGCTTCAATCACTCGTTTGCTGTTAATTAAAGCAGATTGCTCCAATTCACGGGAGTAAGGCAGGGGAACCTCCAGCTGGGCTACCCGTTTGATGGGGGCATCCATGTAATCGAAGGCTTCTTCTTGCAACCGGGCAGCAATTTCGGCCCCCACACCATACGTGCGGTACCCTTCCTCTACGATAACGGCTTTGAAGGTTTTTTGGAAAGATTTGAGGACGGGGTTGATGTCTAACGGCCGTAATGTCCGCAAATCCACCACTTCTGCCTCAATACCCTCCTTGCTCAACTGCTCCGCCGCCTCCAAGGCCACCTGCAACCCCTGTGCATAAGCCACCAGGGTTACATCGGAACCCGGCCGCTTCACATCCGACACTCCAATTGGCACCGTATAATCCGCTTCTGGCACATCCCCACGCACCTGATACAACGTGGCATGTTCAATAAACAACACCGGGTCATCCGTGCGAATGGCTGCCTTGAGCAACCCTTTGGCATCATAAGGCGTGGCAGGCGAGACCACTTTCAACCCAGGAAAGTGGGAAAAGATGACATCGGGGGTGTGGCTATGTGTCGCCCCCAGTTGCCGCCCCCCACCCCCCGGTGCCCGAAACACCACCGGACAGCGCATTTGCCCACCAAACATGTAGTGAACTTTGGCAGCATGGTTGATAATGGCATCCAGAGCCAAAAAAGCAAAGTTAATGGTCATAAACTCAGCCACCGGCCGCAGCCCATTCATGGCCGCCCCGGCCGCCGCACCGCCAATAACCATCTCAGAGATGGGGGTATCTTTCACTCGTTTGGGGCCAAATTCATCATAAAATCCGCGTGTGACGGCATATGTACCACCCCACACCCCAATTTCTTCCCCCATAATAAACACAGTTTCATCGCGCAACATCTCTTCGCGCAGCGCGTCGGTAATTGCTTGTCGCATGGTAATTCGAGCCATCGTTATGCCTCCACGTAAATATCGGTGAACAGTTCTTCCGGCGCAGGAAATGGGGAATCCTCGGCAAATTGCACCGCTTCGCTAATTTCCTGTTCGACTTCGCTGTCAATGGTGTCTAGTTCTTCCTGGGTAGCAGTTTTTTGCTGCAAAATGTGACGCTCCAACATGCCAATGGGGTCATCTTCGCGCCATTTTTCGACTTCTTCCTTGCTGCGATAGCGCAAGGGATCGCCCATGCTGTGTCCTTCAAATCGGTAAGTATTCATTTCCAGGAATTGTGGAGCATGACCCGCACGAATGGCTGCCAACGCGGCCGAGGTGGCCTGGTACACTTCAAACACGTCCATGCCGTTCACCTCTTGCCCTTTCATGCCATAGGCGGCTGCTTTGTCTATCATCTTGGGTACGGCCGATGCCCGGTTAACGGCCGTTCCCATGCCATATTGGTTATTTTCGGCAATAAACAACACCGGCAAATCCCACACCCCGGCCAGGTTAAGAGCCTCATGGAAATAACCGATATTGGTCGAACCGTCGCCAAAATAACAGAGAACCGCACTATCCGTTCCTTTATACTGCTCCGCCAGGGCAATCCCCGTTGCCAACGGCACATGCCCACCCACAATCGCATACCCCCCCCAATATCGGCGGCTAACATCTGCCAGGTGCATCGAACCCCCTTTCCCCTTGCTCACACCAGTGGCTTTGCCCAACATCTCCGCCATGATGTATTTTGTCTCTGTTCCCGCCATAATGGCATGGGCGTGGTCGCGGTAAGCTGTGATGATATGATCCGTTTCCTTGCGGGCGGAGATAGTACCTACCGCCACCGCTTCTTGCCCAATGTAGAGGTGAAGAAACCCTCCAATTTTGCTCAATTGGTAAAGTTCCGCACATTTTTGTTCAAATCGGCGAATAAGTACCATCTGCCGATACCAGGTCAACGTCGTTGCCTTGTCCATTCAACGCTCCTTATAAAATGAAATCGTACAGGCCAGTTGATGAATGATGAATTATCAACCATCTTGTGAGTTTAGCAAAGTTAAGGCCAGGTTGCCAGAGGAGGAATCAACAAAATAAAGTAACTGTATAGCCTCTGCGGGAGTTAACCGCAAAGTACACCAGGAACATAAAGGTTTTTGGGTTTTTTGGGAACTCAGCAACCAATGAAACGTGAAACGTGAAACGTGAAATTTCACGTT
>CAZPEJ010000732.1:0-2829 GCA_964585465.1 uncultured Ardenticatenaceae bacterium | reverse complement strand
TACCAATCTCCCTGACCTATCCTGAGATAGCTGCAAGAATGACATAGTAAAGAAAGTTGGTTCTTTGGGAACTCAGGGGGAAACGTGAAACGTAAAACGTGAAAGGTGAAATTTCTCTGGTCACGTTTTACGTTTCACGGCAAACCCGACAAAATCCGAAAGACCCACATTGCCATAAGCCAGATGGGGCCACCAGATACCCCTGAATGTTTCCCGCAACGGATAGATACAACAGATAAACGGATGACTTATCCGTTTATCTGCTCCCCATCCGATGCCGTTGCCCAACCGAGGAAAAGGTATACCCAGATACCCCTACAGCAGCCAGGAAGGTTAAACATCTCTACACATTTTAGTTAGGAGAACATTCCTCATATGACAATTCAAGATGCAACTAAACGGTTTTCAAATCGAGTGGCAAATTATGTAAAGTATCGGCCTGATTACCCAACGGCCGTTTTGCACTGTTTACAAGAAGGATATGGCCTGACTGAAACGGCCGTTGTAGTGGATATTGGCTCCGGGACGGGGTTGCTGACGCGGCTGTTCCTGGAAAATGGCAATCGGGTGTATGGAGTGGAGCCAAATCAGGAGATGCGGGAAGCAGGCGAAACCTATCTGGCGGCTTATCCGCGTTTTACCAGTGTCAACGGAACGGCCGAAAACAGTACCTTACCCAGTCACAGCGCAGATTTTGTAGTTGCCGGGCAGGCCTTTCACTGGTTTGATCCGCAACCCACCCGTGCTGAGTTTTTGCGAATCCTCAAACCAACTGGCGTAGTAGCCCTCATTTGGAATGAACGGTACGCCGCTGAAGGCACTTTTATGGCTGCTTTTGAGCAGTTGTTACAGCAATACGCCATCAGTTATAAAGATATAAAACAAACGGGCAGCTATCCAGACATCGCCCCGTTTTTTGGGGGAGAAATCCAGTCATTTACCTTTACCAATATGCAACGGTTTGACCTGGAGGGGTTGCAAGGGCGGTTTCTGTCGTCTTCCTATGCCCCTTTGCCCGGCCACCCGGCCCACCAACCGATGATGCAGGTCTTAAATGACCTGTTTTTTCAGTGGCAAGAAAACGGCCGAATACAATTTGAGTACCAGACACAGGTTTTTGTGGGTAGGTTTGGGAAGTCCGCTTAAGCGGGAATAACAATCCCTCAAAAAAGCTGGCTGATTATCAATAGCAGGATCAAAACCGCTATCACAGCCAACCCAATCATCATGTAGTTGTATTGCTGTTGTTGTTTTTGCCGTTTGGCCTGGGCAGCCATCGCCTTTTTAGAAAGGGGCGGTTTGGCGGCAGCTGGCGGTTTGGGCAGGGGAGGAGGTGGGGTTTTAACTGTTTCAGCCTTTGCCGGGGCGGGTTTTTCGGCTTCAGGTTTGGCGAGTGGGGGTTTAACGGCCGGGGGAGGTTGAACTACTACCTCTGATGTCACAGCCGGGGGTGTTACCATCTTTTCCATTTCAGCAGCAGGGGGCAACGTAACGGCCGGGGGGACGGGAACGGCCGATGTCAATTGAGCCAGTCGTTGTTTTGCCTTCTCATGGGTGGGTTGCAAAGTTAATACTTTACTCAAATAAGCCACCTGTTTGGATTCTGACTCCACCAGATGACTGAGCAAAAACCATGCCTGGGCATCTTGCGGGTTTTCCTTCAACAGTTCGGCCAGCAGCCGTTGTGCCTGTTGTTTATCTCCATCACGAGTTGCGGCAATTGCTTGTTGTAATTTTGTATTCATAATCCCTCACCCTTGTGATTATATCCAGCATGGGCATAAAGATAACATTTTTTTAGAGATTAGAGATTAGAGGCTGGAGATTGATCAATCTCTAATCTCCAATCTCCAGCCTCCTTTTTGAAAACCTCAATTGATGACCGTGTTCAGTATATAACTAATTATGTCAAACATTGTAACATGAGTTTGCGGGGATGGGTATTGGGTAAACCAGATATAACGGCCATATGAAATGTGAACATTTGTAACCGCGAAATCGTTTTCGCGCTGTTCATAAATAACTTACAGAATTGAGATTGGAGATTAGCGATTGGTTCAATCTCCAATCTCCAATCTCTCATCTCTTGTCGGTTATTTAATCCACGTTCCTTAACACTGCAATAACTTTTACCAACCAACTTCACACGGGTACCCTTGATGGGCCTGGAGAACGGCCGTTTTATCGGCCGTTATACCCCACAACTGCAAAAGCTGAAGCAAATGACAAAGGGATAACCCCACCACCCCCAGATAACACCCCTGCAATTGGGCTACTGGGGAAAAAACCGGGTGTTGAATAGCATAAGCCCCGGCTTTGTCCATCGGATCACCCGTCGCCACATAGGCAGCTATTTCTGCGTCGCTGTAGCGGCGCATGGTGACGGTGGTGGTTTGTACCCCCTGGGTTTCCTGGCCGGTGGATAAATCAATTAGAAACAGCCCGGTGTGAACCTCATGGGTACACCCGCGCAAGGCGGCTAACATCTGCCACGCTTCATCGGGGTCGGCAGGTTTGCCCAACTGCTGCCCTTCTAAAGCAACGGTTGTGTCGGCAGCCACCAGAATGGAGCGGGTACCGGGTTGCCATAACCCATTAAGCAAGTGGTTTTGTATGGTGCGGGCTTTTAATTCGGCCGTTTTCACCACATTTAAGGCCGGGTCTGGTTCGGTAATACTGCGCTCATCCACATCGGCCGTTACCAGTTGTACCGGAAACCCCAATAATTGAATCAACTGGCGGCGGCGCGGGGATTGGGAAGCGAGAATAAGTTGAGTATTCATGGGAATCGGTTATCAGCTATCAGCTATCAGCTATCAGCTATCAGCT
>CAZPEJ010000731.1:0-2831 GCA_964585465.1 uncultured Ardenticatenaceae bacterium | reverse complement strand
CCTGGCTCAGTTCGTTCAGGCCATCGGCAAAACGCACCGCTTGACGCAGTTGATCCGCCCAATAAATGGGGTTGGTGGCTTGTTCGGCCGTTATCCAGGTGCCGGTAACGCTGGAAATGAAGGGGATTTGGGGTGGTTTTCGTTCGATGCTGCCAACCAGGCGGGCAAATGGCTCCAGGATGGGGTTCATCATGGGGGAGTGAAAGGCGTGGGACGTATGCAACGGCCGAGAGGCAATCCCCTGAGTAGTCAGAGTGTTGGTTAATTCGGCCACAGCTTCAACCGGGCCAGAGACAACACAGCGGTTGGGGCTGTTGATGGCGGCCAGGGAAAGGTGGGGGGTGAGAAACGGCCGTATCTTAGCCTCCGCTAACGACACAGCCAGCATCGCCCCGCCGGGCAGGTTTTGCATGAGTCGGCCGCGCCCGGCAATGAGCGTGAGGGCATCGGGCAGGCTAAAGACCCCAGCCAGGCAGGCTGCCACATATTCACCGATGCTATGCCCTATCATGGCTTCTGGTTGTACTCCCCAGGAGAGCCATAACTGTGCCAGGGCGTATTCAATGACAAAGAGGGCAGGTTGGGTAACGGCCGTTTGGCTCAATTGATCCGGCTCTCCTTCGGGTGGGTAGAGCAGTTGGCGCAAATCCAACCCCAGCAATGGTTCCAGGAAAGTGGCGCATTCATCTACCGTCTGGCGAAACAGGGGTTCTGTTTCATACAAAGCCCGCCCCATATGGGCAAATTGCGCCCCCTGACCAGGGAACATAAATACCACCGGGCGGTTGCCAGGTTTTTGCTCAGTTGTCCAGACCCGCCCGTCAGTTCGCACTTGCAAGAGAGAAAGTGCTTCTTCACAGGTGCGGCATACCAGGGTGCGGCGGTGTGAAAAGGCAGAACGGCCGTTTTGCAGTGTATACGCCACATCCGCCAGGTTGAGTTCCGGGTGAATTTGCAGGTGAGCAGCCAGGTTGTCGGTGGCGGTTTCCAGGGCAGTGGCCGTTTTGGCCGAAAGCACAAGCAGTTGAAACGGCCGTGATGGCCCAGATTGCGGCGTGGGTAGCCCTTCTTCCAGGATTATATGGGCGTTTGTGCCACCAATGCCAAAAGAGCTAACCCCAGCCCGCAGTGGCCCTTCACCTTCCGGCCAATCGGTTAACCGATTAACAACGAAGAAGGGGCTATGGGCAAAATCTATAGCTGAATTGGGGGCTTCAAAGTGCAAGGTAGGCGGTAACTGGCGATGTTTCAGGGCTAGTATGGCTTTAATTAACCCACCTACTCCGGCGGCCGCATCCAGATGACCTAAATTAGATTTGAGGCTGCCCAACCCACAATACTGGTTACGACTGGCTCCGGCGGCCCGAAAAGCCTGTGTTAAAGCAGCCACTTCAATCGGGTCGCCCAACGGTGTAGCTGTGCCATGCCCTTCCACATACCGAATTGTCTCTGGTGAGATACGAGCCACCGCCAAAGCCTCGGCAATGGCGGCTGCCTGCCCCTCGATGCTGGGGGCAGTGTATCCAATTTTGTTGGCTCCGTCGTTATTGATGGCTGACCCTTTGATGATGGCATGGATGGTGTCGCCATCGCGCAGGGCATCGTGGAGCAACTTGAGGACAACAACGGCCACCCCATTCGCCCCGATGGTACCTTGCGCTTTGGCATCGTAGGAACGGCAGTGGCCATCGGGCGAGTTAATACCCCCTTCGCGGTAAAAATGGCCTGTTTTGAAGGGCATATGAATGGAGACACCCCCAGCCAATGCCATGTCACACTCGCCGTTGAGCAAACTCTGGCAAGCCATATGAACGGCTACCAGGGAGGTGGAGCAGGCGGTTTGCACGTTGACGGCCGGGCCGCGCAGGTTTAATTTGTAGGCCACGCGGGTGGGCAGAAAATCTTTGTCGTTGCCGATCAGCAGTTGAAAATCACTAACCCATTCCAGGCGAGAACGATTGGGTTCCAGGTTTCGCAGCAAATACTTGTTTTGGGAGGCTCCGGCAAACACCCCTACCAGGCCAGGGTAGGTTTCCGGGTTGTAACCAGCCAGTTCCAGGGTTTCCCAGGCACATTCCAAAAAGAAACGATGTTGGGGATCGGTGATGGTGGCTTCCTGGGGGGTATAACCAAAAAAGGCGGCATCAAATAGCTCCGCCCCTTCCAGAACGCTACTGGCTTTGACATAATTGGGATTTTGTAGGGTAGCCGGGGGAACACCAGATGCCAACAGTTCTTCGTCGGAGAAAAAGGTGATGCTTTCACGGCCGTTTTGCAGGTTGTGCCATAGTTCAGCCAGGTTTTTTGCGCCAGGGAAACGGCCGTTCATGCCAATGATGGCAATTTCTGAGTCGTGGTGATCAGACAGATCAAAATGGGTCACGGGTTTATCCTCACAATATCAGGTTGTCCGATGCGATGTTGATGTCGCTCTTGTCTTCGTTGCTGTCTGGCTTGTTGGCGGGTTTCGATGGCGATGGGAGAGGTGGGGGGCAAAATCGGCCGTTTTTCTAGTCGTTGACCGAGGTACCGAGCCAGCGCACCGACGGTGGGGTATTTAAACAGGTCAATCAGGGCAATATCTGGGGCCACATCCTGTAATAACTGATTGTGTACCTGGGCCAGCAGCAGGGAGTGGCCGCCCAGGTCAAAAAAATTGTCGTCCATCCCAACAGCGTCCATACGTAAAACCTGCCGCCAGATTCCAGCGATGTCACGCTCTAGTTCGGTTTGTGGAGCAGTGAACGCATTAGCCATGGTCTGGCGGGCAGGGGCAGGTAGGTCTCGGCGGTTGAGTTTGCCAGAGGGGGTGAGGGGGAGGGTGTCCAGGG
>CAZPEJ010000730.1:0-2852 GCA_964585465.1 uncultured Ardenticatenaceae bacterium | reverse complement strand
CCATAAACCCGCGCCCCCCCCTCTCCCTGGGTCAATCTGGGGGTTGGGCGCGGGGGCGAAACCAAGTTGTTGCAGGGGGGCTGGCAGCCGCGCCAGGTAACGTGGGGGAATGGCCCGCAAAATATAGGGCAAAACCACAACAACCCCGACCAGGAGTAACAAAATAGTGAGTAGGTATAATCCGCGTTTTTTCATAATATGAAAATTCCGGTGGCGGAACATCCACACGCCGGAATGCGAGGCGGATTATAACGAAAACGGTGTGTCAGCCAACAAAACGGCCGTTTCTATCCAGAAATGTTAATCTCTTGAAACGTGAAACGTAAAACGTGACCAGAGAAATTTCACGTTCCACGTTTTACGTTTCACGGCAAACCCCACAAAATCCGAAAGACCTTTAGTTTAATCTCCAATCTCCAATCTCCCGTAGGTCATTTAATTGGCCTTCCTTACTGCCCACAGCACACTGTAGCTCACTGATCACCCGGCCAGGGCATGTCGGGGCGACGCGCCGCACAGGCTGCAAAGAGGTCTGGCAAGCGGTTGATTCTGCTGAGTTGTATCACTAAATCCAACGTTCTGTGGGTTTTGTGGTTGCCGGACAAGGTTTCATACTCAATGTTGAGGGTTCGGCACAGGTCGCGTAGCTCCTCTTCATTAAACTGGTTTTGCAGTTGTGGCATAAACAGCCGTTGGGCTTCTATTTCCTGAAACACAGTGGGAGAGGAACGGCCGTCGTGTTCATGCTCCTGGTTGACCAGTTGAATAGGGCGAATCGGCTTGGTATAGTAGCTCATTCTTTTTAATGCTCCTTCACAAACAAACCCCACACGCTGATGGGTTTATCCATCCACACAACAGCAAGCATACCAGCCTATCGTTAATTTATCGTTATTCGGGAATGCTGACGTTCAGACAGTTGTTTATGTTGACCCGTGAGCAAGTGATTGAACGACTGCAAATCTACACCCTGCCAAACCGTTCCACCAGCCGCGCCGTGTGCCGAATACCGTTCACCAGATCTGTCAGGCGAATGTTTTCGTTGGGAGCGTGTGCCTGCCCGCCTGGGTAACCAACACCTGTCGAAACAACTGGCAACTTCAATACATGAATAAAGGGGTAATTTGGCCCGCTGCCGCCAATAATCGGCTCAACAACGGGTTGTTTACCATACACCTCAACGGCCGTTTCCAGGGCCATCTGCACAAACGGGTCATCGGGGTCTACTTTGGCCGGGCGACCACCCCCCAGAAACTTCACCGCCACATCCGTGAACCCTTGAGCGTCCAGGTGTGCCCGCAACTTTGCCACAATATCGGCCGGAGATTGGTCTGGCACCAGGCGAAAATCCACTTTAGCACTGGCCTGGGCTGGCAACACCGTCTTCATCCCCACCCCTTGATACCCCGTCGTTACCCCACAAATGGTACACGTTGGCTCAAAAACGGCCGCTTTTTTCCACGCCACCCCGCCCGTTAAACCCTTCAAGTACCTATCCAGACCAAACTGCTGTTTAATCTCCTGTGCCGGATCCGGTAATTTTGCCAGCAATTCCAGGTCGCGGGTCGTTGGCGGTTTCACCTGGTCATAAAATCCAGGAATGAGGATTTGTTCATTCTGGTCTTTCAGGCTGTTCAACGCCCACACCAGCCGCCAGGCCGCATTGGGAAAAACAGAGCCAGCCAAACCAGAGTGAGCATCAATAACGGCCGTTTGCACCGATAACTCAACATAACAAATACCACGCATCCCCAAGGATTGTGTCGGTGCCCCCTCATAATCCACAGAACCAAACTCCCAAATACAGGCATCCGCCGCCAACTTCTCCTGGTGAACCTCCACAAAAGGTGGGATATTGGGGCTGCCAACCTCCTCCTCCCCTTCAATAAAAAACTTCACCCGGCACGGCAACTCCCCCAACACCGCCCGCACCGCCTCCAACGCCGCCAACCGGCAAATAATGTGTCCTTTGTCATCCGTCACCCCACGCGCATACAAATTGTCGCCGCGACGGGTCAATTCAAAAGGCGGCGATTGCCAAAGCTCCAACGGTTCGGGTGGTTGCACATCGTAATGCAAATAAAAAAGTAACGTTTTAGGCCCACGTCCTGCCCCTTCACCATACACCACTGGGTGCCCCCCAGACGGCATTATTTCCGCCGAGTACCCCTGCTCTTGCAACATCGTCGCCACCAGTTGAGCGCACTCCGTTATGCCATAATTTTGCGCCGACACGCTCGGCTGGGCACACAACCGCCCCAACTGTTCAATCCAATAATCAAGTCGCTGCTGTATATACGAATCTATTTGTGCCAAAACATCTGCCACGTTCATTTTCCTCCTGACAACCTGCAAACATATCGCTAAACTCGTAACCCGCGAACAATACGCCCGGCCACCCCCGGCCCCTGATACACTAACCCGGTGTACAGTTGCAACAAAGTAGCTCCCGCCTCTAATTGGGCCTGTGCCTCGGCGGCGGTGTTAATACCCCCCACCCCAATGATTGGCAATTTCCCGGCCGTTTGCTGGCTGATATAACGAATGATTTCATTGCTGCGCTGGAATAACGGCCGTCCGCTTAACCCACCTGCTTCTTGCTGGCGCGGATCCACCAGACCGGCGCGGCTTATCGTGGTATTGGTGGCAATGAGGCCGTCTATCTGGTGGTCTAACACGGCCGTTAACACCCCATCCAACTCCTGCCAGCTTAAATCGGGGGCAATTTTGACCAACAACGGCCGTTTCTCCCCCCGTTTCTCCCCCAATCGCCTGTTCTCCTGTTGCAAATCGCCCAACAACTGCTGCAAATAGTTTCCCCCTTGCAACTCACGCAACCCCGGCGTATTGGG
>CAZPEJ010000729.1:0-2854 GCA_964585465.1 uncultured Ardenticatenaceae bacterium | reverse complement strand
ATTAGAGATTGGCCAATCTCTAATCTCCAATCTCACAATAAAAATGTCAGTTTATACCCTCTGTGAATATATCACCAGGAGAATACAAAAATGGCAGAGTTAAAAACCAAACAAACCAATCAAAGTGTTGAGGCGTTCCTGAACGGTATTGAAAACGAAAAAAGGCGGCAGGAGTGTTATGTAGTTCTGGAATTGATGAAAAACGTTACCGGAGCCGAACCCAAAATGTGGGGTGATGCCATCGTTGGGTTTGGTACATACCGCTTCAAATATGCAACCGGGCGAGAAGGGGATTGGTTTCTCACCGGTTTTTCCCCGCGCAAACAAAACCTGACCCTTTACATCATGTCTGGTTTTGAGGCCTATGAACCGTTGATGGCAAAACTGGGCAAACACAAAACAGGCAAATCCTGTCTGTACCTCAGCAAATTGGCAGACGTAGACTTAACGGTTCTAAAAGAGTTAGTCGCCCAATCCGTTCAGCACAACGCCCAAAAATAGCTGTCGCCGGTTTGCCCACCCTGCCAATCGGTGTTATCATGCTGGTTATGTCTGTTAAACGATTTTTTAGCTTTTTCTTTTTTAACAACCCTCCCTGCGCCGCGTGTGCCCAGGTGATTTGTTTTGCTTAAGAAAAAGCGGCATCAAACAAAAACCTGCAAAGACGCGGCCTACCCCGCGTCTTTTTTGTTTCAGATAAGTTATGGTATGCTATCGGGCTGTTGCCCAAGATTTGTAAAACAGAGATTAGAGATTAGAGATGAGAGATTTGTCAATTTCCAATCTCTAATCCCCAATCTCTTCCACTCAGGAAGGGAAAAATGCTGACAGAACTAGACCAACTTTCTACCGATGCTTTGCAAAAACTCAAAGCAGCCAACACAACGGCCGATCTTGAAACCTGGCACCGCGACACCCTGGGCAAAAAAGGGGCTGTCTACCTGGCTACGCGGCAAGTGGGCCAACTGAACCAAGAAGAACGGCCGATTGTTGGCAAAAAGGTCAATGAAATAAAGACGGCTCTGGAGGCTGCTTACCAGGAAAAACTGGAGGTGTTAAAAACGGCCGAACTCCAGGCCACCATCGCCAGCACCGCCCTCGATGTCACCCTGCCCGGCCGCCCCCAATGGCGTGGCCGCCTGCACCCCGCCACCCAAACCCTGCGCCAAATTTACCGCATCTGGGGCGACATGGGTTTCCAAATCTACCGCAGCCGCGACGTAGAAACCGACGAATACAACTTCGAGCTGCTCAACATCCCCCAGCACCACCCCGCCCGCGACATGTGGGACACCTTCCACACCCTCACCCCCGGTGTCATCCTCCGCACCCACACTAGCCCCGGCCAGATTCACGCCATGCACGACTACCATCCCCAACCCATCCGCGTCATCCTGCCCGGCATGTGTTACCGCTACGAACAAATCACCGCCCGCAGCGAAATACAGTTCCACCAGGTAGAAGGGCTGGCAGTCGGCCGCAACATCACTTTCGCCGACCTCAAAGGCACCCTCAGCGACTTCGCCCGCCGTATATTTGGGGCCGAGCGCAAAGTGCGCTTCCGTGCCAACTACTTCCCCTTCACCGAACCCAGCGCAGAAATGGACGTGGAGTGTATCCTGTGCAACGGCGATGGCTGCCAGGTGTGCAAGTACTCCGGCTGGTTAGAAATTCTCGGTTGTGGCATGGTTCACCCCGTCGTCCTGAACAACGGCGGCTACGACCCCGCTATCTACTCTGGTTTTGCTTTTGGCATGGGGCCAGAGCGCATCGCCATGCTCAAATACGGCATCGAAGACATACGTTATTTTTGGGGCAACGACCTCAGATTCCTGGAACAATTTTAGATTGACGAAGTACGCATTACGACTACCCTTTTTGATCCTACTTCGTCCTTCGTAATTCGTAATTCATAGATTTGTGGAGGCCTCCATGCGTGTACCCCTCTCATGGCTTAAAGATTATGTAGACATCACCCTTTCGCCCGAAGAACTGGCAGAAAAATTGACCGTTGGCGGGCTGGAAGTCGAAACGGTTGAATACATTGGTGTGCCGGGCGGCAACGACAAAAACCGCCTGGTGTGGGATCGGGAAAAGCTGGTCATTGGTCAGTTATTAAAGGTAGAACCCCACCCCGATGCCGACCGATTGGTGCTGGCGACGGTGGAATACGGTGCCGAACAGCCCGAACTGGTAGTGACCGGCGCGCCCAACCTGTTCCCCTACAAAAGCCAGGGCGACCTGAGCCACCTCAAGCTATACTCTCCCTTTGCCCTGGAGGGGGCCGAAGTGTACGACGGCCACAAAGAAGGGCAGGTGAAGATGAAACTTAAGGGTAAACCCCTGCGTGGTATCTTCAACCGATGTATGGTTTGCTCTGAAAAGGAGCTAGGGTTGAGTGGCGAACACGAAGGCATTATGATCCTGCAAGGTGATTACACCCCTGGCGCGTCGCTGCAAGAGGTGTTGGGGGATGTGGTGCTGGACATCAAAATCATCCCCAATATCGCCCGTTGTGCTTCCATTATTGGGGTAGCCCGCGAAGTGGCCGCCCTGACGGGGCAAACGCTGCGCCTGCCCAGTTACCAGGTGGTGCAGGAAGGGGAACCCGTTGAGGGCAAGGTGGTGATTCACACAGAACGGCCGAATCTCAACCCCCGCTTCACCGCCTTCCTCATTACCGGGGTGGACCAAAAACCCAGCCCCGACTGGATGCAACGCCGCCTGCAACGCGCCGGACAACGGCCGATTAACGTCGTGGTAGACATCAGCAACTATGTCATGTTAGAGGTGGGCGAACCCAACCACACCTTCGATTACGACTTCCTGCGCCGCCGTGCCGACCAGTACAACC
>CAZPEJ010000728.1:0-2856 GCA_964585465.1 uncultured Ardenticatenaceae bacterium | reverse complement strand
TGGTATTTAATGGGCTGAAGCGGTTGGAGTATCGTGGATATGATTCGGCGGGGATTGCGGTGGTGGATGAAAACGGCCGAATTTCTGTTCGTCGTGAAATGGGGAAACTAGGCAACCTGGAAACCACGCTCCAGGCAGAGCCGCTGATTGGGCATGTGGGTATTGGGCATACCCGATGGGCCACCCATGGCGAACCCAGTCAACGTAACGCTCACCCACACCTGAGCATGAACGGCCGGGTGGTGGTGGTGCATAATGGCATTGTAGAGAATTTTTTGTCGCTGCGCGAAGAGTTGCAGGCAGAAGGGGTGCGGTTTGATTCCGAAACGGATACAGAAGTAATTGTACAACTGGTGGAACGGTATTTGGCGGCGGGTGTGGGGCTGGAAACGGCCGTTCGCCGCACCCTGGCACAACTTAAAGGGGCCAACGCCGTTGTAGTGATGAGTCTGGATCAACCCGACCAACTGGTGTGCGCCCGCCTGGGCAATGCAGGCGGGATTGCGTTGGGCATTGGGCAAAACGAAATGTTCATCGCCTCAGACATCCCAGCCATCCTGGAATACACCCGTGACATGGTTTTTCTGGAAAGCCGCCAAATGGCAACCATCTGGCAAACGGGCTACACCGTGACAACACTGGATGGGGTGTTGGTGACTCCTCAACTACATCACATCCCCTGGGACCCGGTGAGCGCGGCCAAAGGGGAGTTCAAACATTTCATGCAAAAAGAGATTTTTGAGCAGCCTCGCGCCCTGGTGGATACCTTACGTGGGCGGGTGGATTTTGAAAACGGCCGAATCTACCTTCCAGAACTTCACCTCACCTCTGAACTGGCAAATCGGTTGAAAAAATTGTTTATCGTGGCCTGTGGCACCAGTTATTATGCCGGGTTGGTGGGTAAATTTATGTTCGAGACGCTGGCTCGCCTGCCTACCGAGGTGGAGTATGCTTCTGAGTTTCGTTATTACGACCCGATTGTAGATGCAGATACGGCCGTTCTTGCCATTACCCAATCAGGAGAAACGGCCGATACCCTGGCCGCCAGCGAACAAGCCAAAGCCCAGGGAGCCACCCTCTGGTCAATTGTGAACGCCCTGGGCAGTCAATCCATGCGAATCTCAGACGGTTACATCGCCATGCAGGCCGGGCCAGAGATTGGTGTAGCCAGCACCAAAGCCTTTACCACTTCCTTAACCGACCAATACCTGGCCGCTTGTGTTTTGGGGCAACTTCGTGGCACCCTTTCCCCCGCCCAACTGCGGCAACGAGTCAACGACCTGGCAAAGCTACCCGACCTGGCTGGGCGACTGTTTGATCAAGACAGCCAATACCAGGATTTAGCCAATCGTTTTCACAAAGCACAAAACTTTTTGTTCCTGGGGCGGGGTATCAACTACCCAATCGCATTGGAAGGGGCCTTAAAATTGAAAGAAATCAGCTATATTCACGCCGAAGGGTACCCGGCCGGAGAGATGAAACATGGCCCGATTGCCCTCATTGATGAAACCATGCCCGTTCTGGCAATTGTGACCCAAGACCATTTGTATGAAAAAATGGTGAGCCAGGTGCAGCAAGCCAAAGCACGGGGGGGGATAGTCATTGTGTTAGCCACCGAGGGTGATGAGACCATTCAACAGGAAGCGGACTTTGTGATTTATGTCCCCAAAGCTCCCCCCTTGTTAGCCCCCATCGTCAATGTGATCCCCCTACAATTACTAAGCTACTACATTGCTGTGCGGCGCGGCTGTGATGTGGATCAGCCCCGAAATTTGGCAAAAAGTGTCACAGTGGAGTAATAAAGTTCGTTAGTTGTTAGAGTTAAGGAGTAACGATTTATTAAATTGAACAACTTGTCCGTGAAACGTGATAGTGCCAGGTCACGTTTCACGTTTTACGTTTTATATCCATCATTGACTTGTTCAGGTTATTTGGTACTCAATCCTAAGGTTGAGACTCCATCCACTCATACAACATTTCCCCTGTGACACTTTCTAATATGTGACCTTCTCCTGGCAATACGTTTAAGGTGACGTTGCCACCTGCTGCTTGCAATGTTGTTTCCGTCTCCTGCATGGCACCAAGCCAGGCAGTGTCTTGTTCCCCCACAAACATGGCGACAGGGATGTCTACCAGTTCAACCAGGTTTGTTTTGTCTTCGGTGGATTGGGGGAAACCAGGGAGAACCAATAACGAACGGAACAGTTGGGGTGAGTTGAGGGCCAGGCGGAATGCGCTGATGCCGCCGTTGCTAACCCCAGCCAGGTAATACTTGTCGCCAATGGGGTGGTAGATTTCGGCCGTTCTTGCCAAAAAATCAGGTATCAAACTTTCAGAACCCTGGAAGAACAACACACCATCTGGTGCCACTGGACTGATGACGATCCACCCCCGCGTTTTTGCCTCTTCCGCCCAGTAAACATTCAAACCAACTTCTACCATCTCCTTTGTTTGTTCTCCAGGCGGCAGAGCCAACAAGATAGGATACTCTCGCTGGCTGTAAAACCCGCCCGGTGTGACGATGGCATACTCGATAGTGACACTTCCTAGTTGAACTGTCTCGAAACGGTAGGTACTGGGGATTGAAGTCGGCCGGGCAGGGGTTGTATTGGGCAGGGGAACGGCCGTTTCTGCTGCCTCTGCCACAGATGTCGCCGTTGGTGTTATTGGTTCTGTACACCCACTAACACCAATACAAAACAAAACAGACCAAATTGAAAAAACGTGAAAAAACTTAAAGCGTTGCATACCACGATTATACCCGCAAGGAGCATAACCTGATAAATTAGACACTATCAGAATTAACCTGATTGAATAACAAATATCGTAACTGTTCAGCCTCTCTGGGATTTAACC
>CAZPEJ010000727.1:0-2856 GCA_964585465.1 uncultured Ardenticatenaceae bacterium | reverse complement strand
GGGCTTCGCTGGATGTAGAGGATTTGATTAACACCCGTGTTTAGAACATGTATGGTTCCATTATTTTCTCGCACTGTGTTGGTAACTCCCCCCCAACCAGATACAGCAAACTCTGGCGCAGACCAAAAACTGCCTTCATTGGCGAAAGCTGCTTGCGATACAGGCATCGTTAAACCCACCTGTAGACAGATAACAGACAGAACCAGTAAAAATAAAAATCGGTATTTCATCACGAGAAACCTCCTTTGTGAAAACGTGGTTCTACTTTACCAAAACCGAGTGAAGCCATCAAATCAGAAACAGGCTTCATAAGGCTAATGCCAGGATTAACTGCGGGGTAACAATTATTGCGTTTCAGCCTCTCTGCACAACATAAAGTGAATCCTGATAATGTCTATTGAAAATGTCGCTTATCTCCAGCAAGATTGTATAGTTATATGAGGAAAATTTTGCGGGGTTAATGAAGTATCAGTAATCAGTACCCAGTCATCAGTAGGGAATTACCAGAGGAAATGTCGCTTCAAAAACCTGATGAGAACTTACGAAAACCTGTACTGGTTTCAAAAAACAATGGAGGATATGTATGAATGCTGTTTTCCAAAAGCTGAATTACAAAAACCAATCCCCTCTCTGCATTCTTCATACACCTGAAGAGTTTATCCCCTTTTTGCAAGACATTACCGCCCCAATTCACACCATGTTAGAGGCCAATCGGTATGATTTTGTACTGGTTTTTGTGAAATCGTGCGCCGAGATTAACGAGCAAGTGGCATTGGTAATGGAAAGGCTGAACCCAGATGCAGTGTGCTGGTTTGCCTACCCCAAAAAGTCCTCAAAAAAGTATCAATCAGATGTCGGGCGGGATGATAGCTGGCAGATATTGGGTGATTTGGGGTACGAAGGGGTGCGGATGATTGCCATTGACCAGGATTGGTCGGCGATACGCTTTCGAGAGGCGCGGTTTATTAAGTCGTTGACCCGCGATGTTAAACGAACCATGAGCCAGGCAGGCAAGGAGAGGATAGAGAGCGATTAGTGGGTAGTTGGCAGTGGATAGTGAAGCGTGAGTAGGAGGTATTTTAAGGTGTTTAAGGCTGTTGATTTGGCTATTTTGCAAGGGTTAACAGGTTTGGTAGGTGAGGAAGGGTGGAGCACGGCCGTTTCTGAGCGTGAGTTGCGGTCTCGTGATATGTCGGGACATTTGCCCCACCTCAGTGAAGTGGTGGTGTGGCCGAAAACGGCCGAACAGGTGGCAGCCGTTCTGCAACTAGCAAACGATCACCACATCCCTGTCACCCCCTGGGGAGTCGGCTCATCACTGGAGGGCAACCCCATCCCCTTATTTGGCGGCATTTTGCTCTCATTCGAGCGCATGACGGCCGTTTTAACCTTCCACCCCGACGATTTTCAGGTAACAGTACAACCCGGCATTGGTTACAAAGATTTGAACACCTACCTGGCCCCCCATGGCCTCTTTTATGCGCCCGACCCCGGTGCCAACGCCACCATCGGCGGCATGTTAGCCAACAACGCCGCAGGCATTCGCACCGTCAAATATGGCGCGTGTAAAGACAACATCCTGCGAATGCAAATTGCCCTAGCCGACGGGCGACTGATCCATGTGGGGTCGCGCTCAGTCAAACAGTCGGCCGGGTACGATTTATTGCACCTGTTTGTGGGAAGTGAGGGCACATTGGGGGCAATTACCGAAGCCACCCTGAAGTTGTGGCCGGTGCCCACCCGCATGTGTGCCGTAGTGGCAACATTTTCATCGGTGAAAACGGCAGTTGAGACCGTAGTAGCCGTGCGTGGCAGCGGTTTAGAACCTGCCGCCCTGGAATTTATTGATACCAAAACGGCCGATATTCTCACCCGCGAAGCCAGCGTCACTTTTGGGGCCAACCCCACCCTGTTTATGGAATTTCACGCGGCCCACCAGGAAACATTGGAACTACTGCTGCAATCAGTACAAGAAATTTGTCAGGAGATGGGAGCCACCCACATAGAAGCAACGGCCGATCCTGCCGCCCGCAAACACCTGTGGAATACCCGCCATCACATGTTTGAAACATTAGTACGCTGCCACCCCGGACAACGCTGGATTATCATGGATGTCGCTGTGCCCATCAGTGCCTACCCAGCCCTGGTGGCCTATACCGAACAAACCATGACTCATCAAGAGGTACTGGGGTATATGGTGGGTCATGCCGGGGATGGCAATTTGCACATCACCTTGCCGTTTGGGGACGACGAGGGGTTTAGACGGGGAACGGCCGTTAATGAAGCCGTCGTCCTGAAAGCCATTGAATTGGGTGGCACCTGCACCGGCGAACACGGCGTGGGCATCGGCAAAACCAAATACCTGCCACACGAACACGGAACGGCCGTCAACGTCATGAAAACCATCAAACAAACCCTTGACCCCAACGGCATCCTGAACCCAGGCAAAGTGTTACCCGCCTGATTTAATCACGGGTGCGGCGAACCAACCCCCAAGTCCGTTTAACCGGCACCGTAAACAAAATGCCGGTATTGGGGTCATCCAATCGGCCGATGATAGATTCCGTCACCTGCACCAGTTTTTCCACATCAAAACCATCCGGCACCACCGTAATTAAGGTACGGTGCGGCTCCTCGCGGCTGGCAAACAGACTGGAGAGAGAAGGGATAAGGGGCAGATCATCCCGTGCCCCCAGGCCACCAATACGCCGTGCCATGCCTGTACTGTCTAAAATCGTCGCCCCAGAAACACCAACATCCCGCCAGGCATTTAACACCTCATCCGTTTTTTCTGGATCATCCAATACCAAAATTGCTAAATCCGCCATACTATCTCCTGTTGTATGCTCACAAAGG